>CANGCD010000150.1 GCA_947452215.1 Cytophagaceae bacterium
GGTCTTCGGGTGTAAAATGGGCCTATCAGGCCAATAAAAAGATGATTTTACATTTGGCGGGAGATAAAATTCGAATGCCCCAATTAGCATCGAATCCGAAAGGGGAGACGGCCTTAGTGTATGCTGAAATTAAGCAGGAGGGTGAGCGTTATTTTAAGCAAATTGGGTTCATCGTTAAAGATGTCAAAGGGGATTTGAAAAAATCCTATGTGTCGGATGCGGCATTTGATTGTTCCTATCCAGCTATCATTTGGAATGGTCATGCTTGGGTTATTGCATATGAGGCGGTGAAAGACGCTGAACAAACCATTCAGGTGCTTTTGAAATAGTCATGAGTAAAATTTTTGCTCAATATGCTTTTAAAGCATATGAATACGATGCAGCAAACATTTAATTTAAGCGGTAAGGTTGCCTTGGTGACAGGATGCAAAAAAGGGATTGGTATGGCGATGGCTATTGGACTTGCGGAGGCAGGTGCGGACATCATTGGCGTTTCGGCATCTTTAGAATTAAACGGATCTGAAATAGAAAAGGCTGTCAGATCCTTAGGTCGTAAGTTTAAGGCATATCAAGCGGATTTTTCTGACCGTGAATCTTTGTATGATTTCATCAAAGCGGTCATAGCGGATTATCCACGTATCGATATTTTGGTTAATAATGCGGGAACTATATTACGCGATCCTGCCGCGGAACATTCGGATGAATATTGGGATGAAGTGATGGAGGTCAATCTGTCCTCTCAGTTTATCTTGAGTCGGGAAATCGGTCGGACGATGTTAACGCACGGATCAGGAAAAATCATTTTCACGGCGTCTTTATTAAGTTTTCAGGGAGGAATCAATGTGCCTGGTTATGCGGCTAGCAAAGGTGGAATTGCACGTTTGACGATGGCGCTGGCCAACGAGTGGGCGAGCAAGGGAATCAATGTGAATGCGATTGCTCCTGGATATATTTCGACCGATAACACCACGGCTTTGCGAGAAGATAAGGAGCGTAGCGCCTCTATTTTAGGGCGTATTCCAGCGGGCCGTTGGGGTGAACCAAATGACTTCAAGGGTCCTATCGTTTTCTTGGCTTCTGATGCATCGAATTATGTTCATGGAACGATATTGACCGTGGATGGGGGATGGATGGGGCGCTAAAAGTCCGGAGTCATTAAGTCCGAAGTCCGAAGGGTACTTCATTTAAAAATTAAACGCTTTCAAGCAATTTTTAAAACGATATTAAATCAAAAACTTAACTTCGGACTCCGGACTTCGGACTTCGGACTAATTTTTCACTTATGAAAAACCTAATCCTCCTAGCCCTTTTGGCACCCTTATCGGTTTTTGCACAAAAAATCGATGTCAACAAGCAATTCAAATTAGCCGAACAGCAATATCAACGCATGTTGGCCGCACATCCAGATACATCCGTAACTGTGCACTCGGCGAATCACGATGGCACTTATCGCAACATGCCTTCTATGTGGTGGTGTTCTGGATTTTTTCCGGGTGGTTTATGGCAATTGTATGAGCGCTCGCACGACGCACAATGGGAAAAAGCGGCACGTCTATGGACAGCCGCGGTGAAGAAAGAACAATACAATACGGGGACGCATGATTTAGGTTTCATGATGTTTGATTCTTTTGGAAATGGTTTACGCCTAACCAATGACCCTGAGTACAAGAAAGTGTTGATCCAATCTGCGAAGTCTTTGGCTACGCGTTTTGATCCGAATATTGGTTTGATTAAATCTTGGAATAGTTTCAAAGGAGGGTATAAATATCCCGTGATCATCGATAACATGATGAATTTGGATCTATTATTTTGGGCTTCCAAAGCGACAGGCGATCCATCCTTTAAGCAAATTGCACTAACGCATGCCGACAATACCATGAAGCATCATTTCCGTCCGGATAATTCGAGCTACCATGTGATCTTGTACGATGTAGATGGAAAAGTATTGGCCAAAAAACAACATCAAGGCTATGTCGATGAATCGTGTTGGACCCGTGGCCATGCCTGGGCGATGTATGGGTATGTGGAGATGTACCGCAATACGAAGGATAAAAAGTATTTGGATTTTGCGCAAAAGATTTCAGATTACTATTTGAATCACCCGAATTTGCCATCAGATAAGATCCCGTATTGGGACTTTTATGCACCCAATATCCCGAACGAAGAGCGTGATGCATCGGCAGGCGCAATCGCGGCTTCGGCATTATTGGAATTGAGTACTTACTCGGGTGAAAAAGGCAAGCGTTATTATGCGGATGCGGTGAAGATGTTGGAATCCTTATCAAGTCCTGCATATCGCGCAGCTTTAGGAGAGAATAACAACTTCTTGATTAAACATTGTGTGGGAGCTAAGTCCTTGAATTCGGAGATTGATGTCCCATTAATTTATGCGGATTACTATTATTTAGAAGGCTTGTTGCGTTACGAGAATTACAAGAAAAAATAGACTGAAAAGTTCAGCTTTGGTAAGCCTCTTTGGTTTGCCAAAGCTAAGCTAATTTAGTACCTTTGTGGCTTCATTTTTTATCAAGCCCCATGTCAGTAAAAAAAATCCAATCAGCCTTAATTTCGGTTTATTACAAAGACGGTTTAGCACCGATTATCCAAGAACTTCATAAAAATGGCGTAACGCTTTATTCTACGGGAGGGACTCAGTCTTTCATCGAGGATTTAGGTATTCCAGTTATTGCTGTAGAAGATTTAACGGGTTATCCTTCCATCTTTGGTGGTCGGGTTAAAACGCTACATCCGAAGGTATTTGGAGGTATTTTACACCGTCGTGATTTGAAAGAGGATGTTGAGGTTGCGAAGCAATACGATATTCCAGCTTTGGATTTAGTGATGGTGGATTTGTACCCGTTTGAAGAAACGGTTGCATCGGGTGCATCCGATGAGGATATCATTGAGAAGATTGACATTGGCGGTATTTCCTTAATTCGTGGAGGTGCCAAGAATTTTAATGATGTATTAATTGTTTCCTCGCGTGATCAATACGCAGAGGTTTCTGCCATTTTTGCGGCACATGGTACAACATCGACAACCTTAGCGGAACGTAGACGTTTTGCTCAAAAAGCATTTGCCGTTTCATCGCATTACGATGGAGCAATCCAGCGGTATTTCGCTGGAGAAACAGCTGATTTGGCTAATTATACAAGTTTGCCTGCGAATGGATTGCGCTATGGTGAGAATCCTCACCAACAAGGCACTTTTTACGGCGATTTGTCGGCCTTGTTTGATAAACTACATGGTAAGGAGTTGTCCTATAACAATCTAGTAGACGTAGATGCTTGTATCACCTTGTTGGATGAATTTGAAGAGACCGCTTTTGTGATTATCAAGCACATGAATGCATGTGGCGTAGCAACGGGTCAAACGGTGAAAGAAGCTTATGATAAAGCTTTGTCATGTGATCCTGTTTCGGCATTTGGTGGCGTGTTGGCTACGAATAACGAGGTAGATAAAGCAGCCGCAGAATCGATTAATCCTTTATTCTGCGAAATCTTGATTGCACCTTCCTTTACGGAGGAGGCTTTGGAGGTTTTGAAAACGAAAAAGAATCGAATTTTATTGAAGCGCAATGCCGTTGAGTTTCCAAAGAAAATGTTCAAGACTTTGTTGAACGGTGTTTTGGAACAAGATAAAGATTTAGTGATGGAAGGTGTTGCTGATTTTAAGACGGTAACAAAGCGCGTTCCAACAGATGAGGAGAAGCGTGCGTTGGCATTCGCGTTAAAGATTTGTAAGCATACGAAGTCAAATACGATTGTTTTGGCAAATGATGGTCAATTATTGGCTTCAGGTGTAGGTCAAACCTCTCGCGTAGATGCTTTGAAACAAGCCATTGAGAAAGCGAAGGAATTTGGTTTTGATTTGAATGGTGCGGTGATGGCCTCAGATGCCTTCTTCCCATTCCCAGATTGTGTGGAAATTGCAGGAAATGCAGGTATTGTAGCTGTAACGCAGCCGGGTGGTTCAATCAAAGATCAGGACTCTATTGCGTATTGTGATGCGAATAATATTGCGATGGTCATGACGGGAATTCGTCACTTTAAGCATTAGGATTATTCGGTAAAAATTTATATTTTTAAGGCTAAGATTCAACAATTAAAAACGGGTAAAGCAATGCGCTCGTTCAACTCATTTAAATTACATTATGTCAGAAGCACAAGATACATCAGCTCAAGATCGGGCAAATTATGGTGCAGATAATATTCAAGTATTAGAGGGTTTAGAGGCGGTTCGTAAGCGTCCTTCCATGTACATCGGTGATACCGGCTTTAAGGGGCTTCATCACTTGATTTGGGAGGTTGTTGATAACTCGATTGATGAGGCGTTGGCAGGTCATTGCGACATGATCAAGGTGACGATCAATACAGATAATTCCATTTTAGTCGAAGATAACGGTCGGGGTATTCCTACGGGCATGCACACGAAGGAGAAACGTTCTGCCTTAGAGGTCGTAATGACGGTTCTTCACGCCGGTGGTAAATTTGATAAAGATACATATAAAGTTTCAGGGGGTCTTCACGGTGTGGGGGTTTCTTGTGTGAATGCCTTGTCGACGGATTTAAAGGTGACGGTTTATAGCCGTGATGGTAAAATTTACCAACAAGAATATAAGATTGGTGTTCCACAATATCCCGTTAAAGAAGTAGGAACAACGGATCGTACAGGTACATCTGTATTGTTTAAGCCCGATGAGACTATTTTTACGGTTACGGAGTACAAATACGAAACAGTTGCGGGTCGTTTACGTGAATTGTCATTTTTGAATGCGGGTATTCGTATTCAGTTGACGGATATGCGTGAATTAGATGACAATGGCGTAGCGAAAACAGAAGAATTCTTCTCTGAAGGGGGTCTTCGTGAATTCGTTATGTTCTTGGATTCGACGCGTGAGCCATTGTTGTCGGAGCCTATCTACATGGAAGGTGACAAGAATGGCGTTCCTGTCCAAGTTGCGATGGTTTACAATACGTCGTATACAGAGAACGTGGTTTCCTATGTAAATAATATTAACACGATTGAAGGAGGTACTCACGTAGCAGGTTTCCGTGGTGCGTTAACACGTACGTTGAAAAACTATGCGGATAAATCAGGTGCCTTAGAGAAATTGAAAATTGATATTGCGGGCGATGACTTCCGTGAAGGTTTGACAGCCGTTATTTCGGTGAAAGTTGCAGAACCTCAGTTTGAGGGACAAACCAAAACCAAATTAGGTAATGGCGAGGTTTCCGGTGCGGTTTCGGCTGCCATGTCGGATATGTTAGAGTCTTGGTTGGAAGAGCATCCGAAAGAAGCGCGTCAGATTGTGGCGAAGGTAATCTTAGCCGCACAAGCTCGTCACGCCGCTCGTAAGGCGCGTGAGATGGTTCAGCGTAAGACGGTTTTGGGTTCAAACTCATTGCCAGGAAAGCTAGCCGATTGTTCAGATAACGATCCAGAAACATGCGAGATCTACCTTGTCGAAGGGGACTCAGCGGGTGGAACGGCTAAACAAGGTCGTAACCGTGCATTCCAAGCGATTTTGCCTTTACGTGGTAAGATTTTGAACGTAGAGAAAGCGCAAGAGTATCGTATCTACGAAAACGAAGAGATCAAAAACATGATTACGGCATTGGGCGTATCCTTTGGA
>CANGCD010000151.1 GCA_947452215.1 Cytophagaceae bacterium
AATCTTGCATTTATATACTTTATGATTGAAAATGGCGGGTTTTCCCGCCATTTTTGTTTTATTTTGTGTCCTGAATTGGATAAATGAAAAAGGTCGCTTTTTATACACTCGGTTGTAAATTGAATTTTGCTGAATCAAGCTCAATAGCTCGGTCATTAGAACCAATGGGTTTTACGCGCGCTGATTTTCAAGATAATCCCGATTTATTCGTTATTAATACGTGTAGCGTAACTGAGCAGGCAGACAAAAAATGTAAAAAGGTAGTTCGTGAGGCAAAGAAAATTAATCCTGCCGCGGCTGTAGTAATCATAGGGTGTTATGCCCAACTCAAGCCCGAGGAAATTGCAGCAATTCCAGGGGTAGACTTGGTTTTAGGGGCCAACGAGAAATTCAAATTACCCGATTTAATTCCACCTTATTTAGATCGCCAGGTTGCTGACTTGCCCAAATTAATTGCCTCCGAAATTCGTTATGATCTAGCATATCACGCCTCTTACAGCGTCAACGATCGTACACGAACTTTTTTGAAGGTTCAAGATGGTTGCGATTACCCTTGCTCCTATTGTACCATTCCTTTAGCGCGTGGTCAATCCCGTTCTGATTCAATCGAAAAAGTGTTAGGCCTAATTGAAGAAATTGCTGCGAATGGCGTTAAAGAAATAGTTTTAACGGGTGTAAATATCGGTGATTTTGGGATCCAACAAGGCAAACGTGTCGAAACCTTTTTTGATTTAGTCAAAGCAATTGAAGAGCATTCAACGATTGAGCGATTCCGAATTTCTAGCATTGAGCCGAATTTGCTAATGCCCGAAATGATTTCATTTCTTGCAAAGGCCAAGCGTTTTGTTCCACATTTTCACATTCCCTTGCAATCAGGTTCAAATGCTGTTTTGCGTTTAATGAAGCGTCGTTATCAACGCGAATTGTATCAGGATCGAGTTTCATTGATTCGTTCGGTCATGCCAAACGCTTGTATTGGCGTTGACGTAATTGTTGGGCATCCCGGTGAAACGCATGATTTATTTTTAGAAACCTATCAGTTTTTGACCGAACTAGAAGTTTCGTATTTGCATGTATTTCCTTATTCTGAACGTGCAAATACATATGCCGTCGATATTAAGCCAAAGGTGGATGGTATGCAAAAGGCTGAGCGTTCGAAGATGTTACATATCCTATCGGATAAGAAACGTAGAGCTTTTTATGAAAGTCAATTGGAAAAATCCGGTTATGTTTTGTTTGAAGAGTCGACAGCGAATGGATTGATGGAAGGTTTTTCTGAAAATTATGTCAGATTAGCTGTTCCTTATGATCCCTTGTTGATCAATACCATACAACCAGTACGCTATAAATCCATTATGGATTCCGGTGACGTTACAGGTGAAATTTTAATTTTGGGACGATAGTCTTTGGAATTTTTTGATTTGTAGAGACGCGATACTTCGCGTCTTTTTTTTGACCTGAATGATTTAAAGGAATTTGGCGCAAAGTCTAAGGTCCAACGTCCAACGTCCAACGTCTAATGTCTAATAAACAAAAAAGCCAGCAACTAGAAGTCGCCGGCTTTTTGATTGAAACAAAACCACAAGAACCATTACTTGCGGATTTGCTTTGAGAACTTATTCTGCAATCGATTCGTCGTGTTGCGAGATGTCCAATCCTAATCTTTCTTCTTCTTCTGTTACACGCAAAGGGATAATTTTATCCGTGATGATCAACAAAAGGTAAGATAAACCGAAAGCAAAGGCAGATACAATTGCTAAGGCTAATAAGTGTTTTAAGAATAATGCGCTTTCTCCGTAGAACAAACCTTGTTCTGCTACCGCTGCATTTACTGCAGAAGTTGCGAAGATACCGGTCATCAACATACCTACCATACCACCTAAACCATGGCAAGGGAATACGTCTAATGTATCATCTAAGTTTGAACTAGCTCTCCAGTGTGCAGCAATGTTAGACACAATCGCAGCAACTACCCCAATGAAGATAGCAACAGGAACAGTTACAAAACCGGAAGCAGGTGTAATAGCTACTAAACCAACTACAGCACCAATACAGAATCCCAATGCTGAAACCTTTTTACCACGAGTTACATCAAATAAAATCCATGATAAACCTGCAGCTGCTGCTGCAACGTGTGTTGTAGCGAAAGCTGTTACTGCTAATCCATTGGCTCCTACTGCTGAACCTGCATTAAAACCAAACCATCCAAACCATAATAAACCAGTTCCTAATAATACGTAAGGGATATTTGCTGGAGGCAAAATGTTTGACTCAATGTGTGACTTACGACGACGAAGGTATAAAGCTCCTGCTAAAGCAGCCCAACCAGCCGACATGTGTACAACGGTTCCCCCAGCGAAATCAAGAACCCCTAAGTTGAATAGGAATCCGTCTGGATGCCAAGTCCAGTGAGCTAATGGTGCATAAACGACCACGCAAAACAATACCATGAATAAAACGAAAGCACGGAAATTGATACGCTCAGCTAATGCTCCTGAAATAAGTGCTGGTGTAATAACCGCAAATTTCATTTGGAAGAAAGCAAACAAAGCAAATGGAATCGTAAATTTCAATTGATCTGATGAGCCTAAAGAAAGCTTGTGATCAAATACCCCATTGAACATAAAGAATGTACGCGGGTCTCCGATCCAGCCACCTAATGAATCACCAAATGCTAAAGAGAAACCGAAAACGATCCAAATGACCGAGATAACTCCCATAGCAATGAATGACTGCAACATCGTTGAAATCACGTTTTTGTGATTCACCATACCGCCGTAGAAATAAGCTAAACCTGGTGTCATCAATAATACTAAGCCTGAGGCTACAATCATCCAGGCAGTATCACCTGTGTCTAAACCTTCTGTTGGCATAACACCTGGAACAGAAGTCGTAAATAATGCAAGTACTGCGAGTGCTACTAAAACAAGTAGCGGGATCCATGTTGGTTTTTGTGAAGTCATGTTCGTACTGATTTAAGAGTGAAAAAATGAGAAATATTAAAACTTATAGATGAAGTGTAATCCTAATGTTGATTGTGATTTTTGATCTTTTCCATCGCCATCCACAAATTGAGCTGTTTTGTATGAATCAGACCTTAATTCTGGTTTAATTAACAAGTGCCCATCCGCAGCTGTAAATGTTGCTGTAAGTGTAAAAGAACTTACATTTGTTCCTGATCCATCTGCAGCACGTAAAGCACGCGCACCTGAAGTATTATCGAATACTTCGTAGCGGCCACCTAAACTAAAATTGTCTGTAAAAGCATAGTTGGAATATAAGGCAACTCCTCCCCATGTTTTGCTATTTCCTACATTTCCGCCACCTTGGTAGTCACCTGTTTGTGAACCATAAGCTGCATTTAATCCTAATAAGTATTTAGGAGTGATTTGATAAGATGTTGTTAAGTCTAATAAGTTGTAACTTCCTGAATCATCTTTTCCTGATGCTAATGGAGCAGATTCATTAGAAGTGATCCCGTTAACATATACGTTCCAACCGGCCGCTGGTGATGTGAATACTTGGTAGATGAATCCTTTAGAAGAGTTGTTATCATTTAAATTATCCACATTGTTGACCAATCCAACCATGGCAGAAAACTTGTCGCTGAATGCGTAATTCGCTTTAGCACCGATGTGATAGAATGGACCATTGTTAAATAAATTAGAAAGTGAATAATTGTAATTGACTGGAGCATCGATTACTTCATAACCAATGTGTGTTCCAAACTGACCTGCGGTAAGTGTTAACTTGTCAGATGCCTTCCAATTAAAGTAAGCTTGCTTAATTGCCAAGGAAGTTGAAGCCTTGCCAGCTCCCAAGGGTCCAATTACGTTTCCGTATTGGCCAAGATCCGCATTGGGTCCAAAGGTTAAATCCACTACTACGTCAGAGTTTTTAGTTGCGTACCCAAATTTTGTTTGGACAAGTCCTAATGAGAATTGATTTGACTTTTGATCAAATGCTCTTTCATAACCTGATACTCCTAGGTTGCTACGATTTGAAGGACTGTTGAAGTTCAACATATAGTACGAATCAATGTAACCTGAAAAAGTAAATTTTGGAGCTTCGGCTTCTTTTTCTTGGGAAAATCCACAAAATGCAGTTGCTGCGAAAAGTGCTGTTAGGATAGATTTCTTCATGTGCGGAATTGTTTAAAAGTTTATAAATGCTTGATTACATTTCAAAGATTGAACAAAAAATATTACGACGCAAGCTTTTTAGTAAAAAAATGAACCTGTTTTTGTGAATTTTACAAAAAAAAGTAAAAAGTAGGTCAAAATTTAAACCAATTTTTACTCGTTTAGCAAAAATGTTAAAAATTGATACTTGAAATTGAACTTCATTTTTGTGATATTGAAATAGTGCAATGTGTAGTTAGCAAGGTTTTGAGAACTTTGTTGGACAAAAAAAAAAGCCCATCGGTTGATGGGCTCTTTTTTCATTAAGTATTTTGCTTCTTAAGCTTCTGCGTGTAACCAAGCTTTTTTTGCTTCCAGCGTTTCTTTGTCTTCTACATGATCAGGATCGGGAACGCAGCAATCAACAGGACAAACGGCTGCGCATTGCGGTTCCTCATGAAATCCTGTACATTCTGTACACTTATCTGGTACGATATAATAGAATTCTTCTGAAACGGGTTCAACGGGCGATTTAGCATCCATGGTAGAACCATCTTCTAATTCTACTTCTGTCAAAGCGGTTCCTCCGGCCCATGTCCATTCTACCCCACCTTCATAAATTGCTGTATTTGGGCATTCTGGTTCGCAAGCCCCACAGTTAATACATTCGTCTGTAATGATAATTGCCATAACAAGTATTAAAAATTTTATGCAATTTACACAAGAAGTTTTGAATAGTATATAATTTATGCAGAGTATTCTAAAATTTTAAGAACTTTGTATTCCCTTATACTGGACAATATACAATATATGATAACCAAAGAACGATTTTTGAGCTTGATTCAAGGTTTACAAACCTATTTTTCAGATTCATCTAATAAAGATAAAATTGAATTATTTGTAGATAAGGCCAAGAATGAGAATGCTTGGTTTTCCGATTACCTTATTCGGAACGCGATGAAGGCCATCGATCAACAATTTTTTAATGTCGCTATTTGGGATTCGTTTTTTGAAAAACAAGATGCTTTCTCAAGCACACCTAAGCTTGTGGGTTTAATTCTTTCGGGTAACCTTCCAGCCGTAGGGATGCATGATCTGTTAATGACGCTTGCCGCTGGACATCTTGCTGTGCTTAAATTAAGTTCCCAAGATAAGGCGATGATGCAATTATATATTGAAGCAATTCAATCGATTGATGCTGAATTTTCAATAGAAGTTGTAGAAAGGCTTCCATCGGTTGATGCGGTCATTGCAACGGGCTCTGATTTCTCTTCCTCTTATTTTTCAAATTACTTTGCCAAAATACCGCATATAATACGCAAGAACAGAAGTTCCGTTGCGGTTTTGACAGGGAATGAAACCTCTTTGGATTTTGAAGGGCTTGCTGTAGATATATTTACCTATTATGGATTGGGTTGTCGGAATGTATCATCAATAATGGTTCCTAAGGATTATGATTTGATTCCTTTATTTGATGTATTAACTCAAGT
>CANGCD010000152.1 GCA_947452215.1 Cytophagaceae bacterium
AAAACCTGTAGAGTAAACCGTGTTGTTTTGGTAAGAAGGACCATCATAAGGAGAGTTGTAGTTTTCTCCTGAATAAACTCCCGCACGGTTATCAATCGTAGACGATGTCAAACCATCTTTCACGTTTGCATATGATCCACGGAATTTCAAGAATGAAATCGTCTCTGGCAAGTTCACATAATCAGACAAAACAGTTACCGCACCAAAAGATGGGTAGAAGAATGAATTCTTTCCTGCTGGCAATGTTGATAATTTATCCACACGACCTGTAGCAAAAACCGTTAAGTATTTCTTGTATGAAAAGTCAGCTGAATAGTATGCTGAAAGAACATTCATGTCAGAACCAAAGTTTGCCACTTGAACTGGATTAGATGAGTTCGAGAAGTTGTATAAACCTGGAACGTTCAAATAGTTCGTTGAAGCGAATATCGACTTGTATTGGAAAACACGTTGAGACGCACCAGCATTAATTTTCGTGCTAAAACCTGGCAAAACCTCTTTATCGAATGTCAACAATAATTCTGTATTGTTTTCAAATAAAGAACGACGATCCTCACGATAATCACCACGACGCTCATCGCGGCCATAGGTACCTGCTGAGTAAGGGAATTTCTCTGTACGCAGCATATCCCAAGTCGTTACTTGCGTACGCGCTAATAAATTCAAGTTCTCATTAAATGTATATCGTAATGCGGCTTGACCTACGATATCCGTTTTGTAGTGTGAACGCAACCATTCATATGACATAAAGTATGGGTTGTTATATCGTTGGTATTCCGCATAAACTTGTTGGATACCTTCTTTCCCTTTTTGCCAATAGTTACGCATGTCATCAATATTCCAGTCGGCACCAGCCCAATAAATAATGTTATAAATGATCGAGTTAGGACCATAATTCACATCAGGAATGTTTGGAGTGTATTGACGGTTATATTGTAAGTTCGACTCAAATTTCAATTTGTTTGAGAACTTATAATCCGCTGTGATATTAAAGTTGGTCATGTTCAACTGTGTATTCGGAACAATCCCTTTTTGATAAATGTGTGACGTTGAGAAACGCAAGTTGTATTTCTCGCCTGTTGCAGCAACGGAAACGTTGTTTGTTGACAAAATACCTGTTTCCAAGAAACGCTTTAAGTTGTCTTTTCCACGAGCCACCCATGGAGTACCTGAACGAACACCTGTAATGGGATCCACTGGTGAATCGTATTGTGGAATTAATTGGCCATTAAAACGTGGACCCCAACCACCATCGTAGTCACCATCGTTTAATCCTCCTCCTTTACCATCGCCGAAAGCATAAACCCCGTGATCTCCAGGACCGTATTCATCTTGAACTTCTGGGATTGCATAAAATCCACTTTGTAATTGCGTTGAAGAATTAACTTCAACAGAGAATCCACGCTTATCAGCTGAACCTCGTTTGGTTGTAATTAAGATTGCACCATTTTTACCACGGAAACCGTAAAGCGCAGATGCTGAAGCACCTTTCAATACAGAGTACGTTTCAATGTCATCTGGAGAAATATTCCAAGTATCTGAGTTGATGGGTACACCATCTACTACATACAATACCGTAGAGCTACCACGTAATGAAATATTCGGTTTACGTAATAATTCAGGTTGAGAACCGATTGTCAAACCCGCTACGCGACCTGATAATGCGTTAATTGCATTTGGCTCACGTGCTTTGATGGTAGCAGATCCGTCTACTGACTGAATCGCAACCCCGATTTTACGAACATCTTTTTTAATACCTAAGGCTGTCACAACGACTTCCTGCAATTGCTTCGTATCCGTAGCTAAAACAATTGTGATTTCGGATTGACTACCTACATTAACGTCTTTATTAGCAAATCCAATCATGGAAATTTGCAAAATTCCATTTGCAGGAACGTTGATGCTAAAATTACCATCTGCATTTGAATTCGTTCCCGTTTTAGTTCCTTTAACTAAAATAGAAGCTCCCGGAATAGCCGATTGATCATCCTGAGCAATTACGCGGCCTTTCACCACGCGAGCCTGACCATAAACCATGGCAGTCCCCAGTTGTAAAAATAACAAAACAAGCCATGCCGACTTGAAAAGGCTATTTTTAGCGCATTTTTTTTGTAGAAGTGTGTTCATATACATTTTAGTATTTTAATTTGCCACAAAACTAGCTCGATAAAATGAGCGCAAAATCAGTAGGTAAATAAGAAATCGTAAAGAAAAGCACTGCAAAATTACCTCTATGTTAAACCCTCTCCATTATCATTTTTCGTGCCCATAAAATCTTCAAAAAGTACAACAACAAAATCATTTACAATTTGATGATATAGGCTTAACGAGGGCCTAATATTTGGTTTCCATATTCGTAAAAATATCCGAAACCAATGCCCATCAAACTCGTTATTTTAGACATGGCTGGAACGACTGTTCTAGACCAACACGAAGTAGAATATTGTTTCAAACAAGCAGCTATCAAGAATCAATTGAATGCTAGCGATGAGCGAATTCTCTCCTTGCAAGGCTATGCGAAATTGCTCGTTTTTAGAATGTTATGGGAAGAGCAATTAGGAGCAGGTCATCCCCTTATTGAGGAAAAAGCCCAACAATCTTATCTAGACTTTACGGAAATTCTTGAGCATCACTATGAATCTAATCCCATTCATCCAACGGATGGATGTTTAGATTTATTTGACTATTTACATAAAGAAGGTATTGTCATCGCATTAACAACGGGATTTTATCGAAAAGTTGCCAACATTATTTTGGCAAAATTAGGATGGGGGCAATCGCTAAATGGTAATTACATGAACCTACAGAACAAGTCCGGAATTCATATTTCAATAACTCCAGATGAAGTAGGCGGCAAAGGAAGACCCGCGCCTGATATGATTGAATATGCGATGAAGCTGGCAGGCATACAGGACAAGTCTCAAGTAATTAATATCGGTGACACACCGGTCGACTTACTGTTTGGAAAAAATGCGGGAGTCCGTTTAGCATTGGGCGTTTGTAATGGGACCCACACACGCGAGCAACTTAGCCAACATCCTCATGATGGCTTAATCGATAAAATAGTTGACCTCATTGAAATTATCGAAGATGTTAAAAAGTAGAAAATACGACCTAATCATTGTTGGCGGAGGAATCATCGGCACCTTTTGTGCATTACACGCCTTGCGCAAAAAAAAATCCGTGTTACTTGTCGAAAAAGATGACGTTCCGTTTGAAGCAAGTTTTCGAAATTTTGGTCAAGCGGTTCCCTCCGGCCAATCGTTGAACAAATGGTTTGACTATGGAAGAAAGTCTTTAAGAATTTACAAAGATCTACAAGAGCACACAGACATTTCCCTTGTGAAACAGGGTTCTTGGTACCTCGCATCCGATGACCAGGAAATGACTTTACTGGAGGAGATGAGCCAAATCTTTAATGAACGCTCTTATACCAACCGATTGCATACGGCAACTGAATGCCTTGAAAGCAATCCACATTTTAATAAAGACTATGTTAAAGGGGGAATGTTTTTGCCGGACGAAGCATCTCTGAATCCACTGGTCATGGTTCACCGAGTTCGTGCCTATTTAATCAAGGAATTAGGTTTAAATTTTATGCCTAATACTGCCGTGATTGATATAGAAAAAAAACGAGGAATCGCGAAATTAGTCACCTCAAAAAACGAAACCATTTGGGCAGATCATATCATACTAGCAAATGGTCGGGATACACAATTTTTACTGCCCGAACACTATCAAGCTGACGAATTAAAAATTAGCAAACTGCAAATGATGCGTTTGGCACCACAAGCTAAAGTACTGAAGGCAAATATTTTGACAGGCCTAACAATTCGTCGCTACGAAAGTTTTCGTGCCTGCCCTTCTTATTCGAGAATTACATCCACTGAGCACCAACAAAAACTTCAAGCAGCAGGCATCCATATCCTGTTCAAACAAGCAGACGATGGTTCAATCATTTTAGGGGATTCCCATGAATATGCACCTGTCCACAAACAGTCGAAGTTTGGATTTGAAATCTCAACGGAAATCAATCAAATGATGTTAAAAGAGGCTAAAAAAATTCTTCACCTAGCCGATTGGACTGTTGATTCAACTTGGGCAGGCTTTTATTTACAAAGTACTGTAGATGATGTATTCACAAAAACGGTGGAGAACGTCATTCACATTATCAATGGAATCGGAGGAAAGGGGATGACAACGAGCCCTGGATTTACAGAAGAATATATTCACAATTTATACGAATGACCCATTGATTTAACCTATCATTTCAAAATAAGTCAAAAATAAATTGTAAACTTTTCATGTGAATTTCGGAAGCCCATGGATTCATAGAATGCATGGGCTTCTTTGCGTCTTTTATTGGACGTAACCTCTAATGATTTGGCGCTACGAACTTCCACTTCTTGGTGGATTTTTTCGAACAACAAACGTCCATATCCTTTGCCCTGATGGCGCGCGCGAACAATCATTTCTTGTATTTCAAAAACCATTCCTTGGTGGTGTAAAAGCCGTTGGCCTTTACAAGAGGCAAAACCAATAATGCCATCAACCTGATGCTCGATAACATACATGAGCGTGTTTTCATGGTGGAGGTATTCTTGAAAAATCGATTCAAAAACCCCCGAGTCAGAAACGTTATTTTCCAGCTCGTCAATGAGTCTTTTTACATGGATTAAATCCAACTTTTCAACTGCTCGAAGTAAAACGTGCTGGGGCATATTATGAAATAATTAATCAGATGTAAAGTTCTGTTTAAATAACGATTAGGCTGTTTTTAAAGCCATTTGACCTTACTAATTTAATGAAATACATCTTAAGATTCTATGCCGAATACCCTAGTAGAAAAAATAATCACCCTTTTCGAAAAAAACGGTGACTCTGAATATGGTGGAGAAGCGGTAACCCAAGGCGAACATGCCTTACAAGCCGCACATTTAGCCATTGAAGAAGGCTGCCCTTCCAATGTCATCGTTGCAAGTTTATTGCATGATATCGGTCATATGTTGCATGCCTTACCCGATGACGCCCCGGAACAAGGAATCGATGATTTACATGAGGAACTCGGATTTCGATTCGTAGACAAATACTTTATTCCTGCAGTCGCTGAACCCGTTCGATTACATGTAGCAGCTAAGCGCTATTTGTGTGCAGTTGAACCCGAATACCTTGGACATCTAAGCGAGCCATCGCTTGTAAGTTTGAAACTTCAGGGAGGCCCAATGAATGCGGAAGAATGTCAAATATTTGAGCAAAATCCGTTTTATCGGGATGCTATTCAGCTACGTCGGTTCGATGATTTAGCTAAAGTGCCCAACATGGAAGTTCGACCACTTAGGTATTACCAGACTATCATAGCAGGCCAACTGAAATGAATATAGCGATCCCAACTTCCATGGCTATTCGAAAGTCTAATTGGACGAAACATCCGGCATGGTCGATGATTGCAGCCTTTGGCTGTTATTTTTGTGTGTACGGTTTTCGTAAACCATTTACGGCGGGACAATATGTGGATCAATATTGGTTGGGCATTCATTGGAAATCGATCTTGATTTCCTC
>CANGCD010000153.1 GCA_947452215.1 Cytophagaceae bacterium
CCGTGAAGGAAGTAGGGAATAAGATTATCTTCTTGCGCAAATTGGTTCCTGGCGGTTCAGCGCATAGTTTTGGTATTCACGTGGCTCAAATGGCCGGCATGCCGACCTCTTTGGTGTTACGCGCGCATGAAATTTTACAGAATCTAGAGAAAGACCATGTGTTGGAAGACAATGTCGAAAAGCTCAAAGATATGCCGAAAAACAACTATCAGTTGAATTTATTCGGTGCTGAAATTCCGGAAGGCTTGAAGAAAATAGAAGAGCTATTAGGTTCGCTGGATGTGAATACACTTTCTCCGATAGAGGCATTGCTGAAGTTGAATGAATTGAAGCGATTATTGTAGAGACGCGATACCTCGCGTCTAAAAAAAAAGACGCGAGGTATCGCGTCTCTACATTTTATTTTCCGCAGGAATTAATTGCGCACATCCAATCCCCAATTCAACTTATTCCTTAACGTCTGCAAGAAATCATCCCCCGGAATCTTAACGATTTTGGCCGTGAAAGGCGCTTTTTGGACCTCGATGGTAAACTTGCTATCGATCACACGAGAACGGGAATCAATGGAAATAAGGAAATTTTGGCTCCGACTGCTCACCTCAAATTTCAACTTAGCATCGCTGGAAACCACTAAAGGACGCACATTTAAATTGTGTGGACTCATGGGGGCGATGATGAGAATATCGGAACTTGGCATCACCAATGGGCCGCCAACAGAAAGGGAATAACCTGTTGATCCAGTGGCTGTTGATACGATTAATCCATCCGCCCAATAGGTATTCAAATAATTCCCATCCACATATGCTTTGATGACAATCATCGAAGACGTATCGGTCTTCATGATCCCCACCTCATTTAAACCGAATTGTTTGCCATCAAATAAGTCGATTTCGGAATGAACCGAAACGAGTGTCCGATCTTCAATGCGGTAATTTCCTGCAATTAATTGGTCTACCGCAGCACTTACATCTTGTGGTGAAAGGGTAGCTAAAAAGCCTAGTCGGCCTGTATTGATCCCCAAAATGGGTAATTCCTTGTTTCCAATATGGGTTAAGGTTTCCAGTAACGTTCCGTCTCCACCGATACTCCACGCCATTTGTACATCTGCCGGTGTTCCTGAATTCTCTTCATAGGATTCGATTTGGTCAACCGCAAATCCGTGTTCTTTCAGGTGATTTTTGAAAAATGCGGAAAGCACAATTTGCAAGGGCTTTTCGCACAAAATATTCCATAAGGTTTCCATCAACGGACGGTTGTCGGCCGAAAAGGATTTTCCATGTATGGCAATGCGTATAAACACGAATTAAGGGTTTAAGTATTTGAGCAGCAGGTCAAAACGTGCCGTATCCACGATTTCGTTTTTGCCAAAATGAAATGCTTTTTCAATGTGAATGCTGTGGCGTTCTAAGCTTTGCATAATGGCTGAAAATTGATCCGTTTGAATCTGGATAATTAACTCGGGCAAACCCATGTCATCCTTCGGATTTTGGATCATCAATGAGCGCGTAATGAGCCCATTATTTTCTTCAATTAAGCGTGCAATCAACGAAAATGAGTCGCGTTGACTGTGAAAGGGAATATATAAAATTCCACCATTGGCGGAATTAAAGCCATTATTTAGCAATAAGTGGGCAACGGCATTTGAGCTTAAATATCCTAAGAATTTCCCGTCCTCATCTGTAACGGGTAAGATGGAAAATCCACTCGCTTCAAACCAAGGTAGGCTTGCTAGTACATCCTCTTCTGATTCAAGGCTATATTCCGCTAAATCTTCAAGTAATTGATTTATTTTTCCATCCGGATGCGGGCATTGCAAAAGCATGCGTTCGGTAACATTGCCCACATATTTCTTTCCATCCAGCACGGCCAAGTTTTGTTGCTTGGATTGATGTAGGATTTTCAATCCCTTCTGGATCGAATCCTGCAGGGAAAGGGTAGGGAAATCGTAGGAAAGGTAGGTGAGGGCCAACATCCTATAGGGGGTTTTTATCGAGCCAATGCTGTAAAATTACATTGAATTCTTCAGGTCTTTCCATCATGGGCGCATGGCAACAACGGTCTATGAATTGCAGCTCAGACCCAGGGATCAAGGCATTGAATTCGTGGCCCACATGTGGAGGCGTAATGGTGTCATTTAAACCCCAAATCAACAGCGTGGGCTTGTTGATACGAACAATATCTTTTGCCATATTGTTCCGTTGAGCTGATTTTGCAATTGCAATAATGCGCATCACTTTTGGAATGCTATTGGTGATTTCAAAGACTTCATCTACCAATTCCTTACTAGCTGTATTGGGGTCATAGAACGTATATTCGACGCGTTCTTTGATGTATTCATAGTTTCCACGTTTCGGATAAGATCCTCCCATGGAATTTTCGAAAAGTCCCGATGAACCCGTAAGGATTAAACGTTCAATCTTTTCAGGATGTTTAAGCGTGTAAATCAAGGCCACGTGTCCACCCAAGGAATTGCCAATGACACTGAATTTGTCAAGTTTTTTGTAGTCCACAAAACCTTCGATAAAGGTCGTTAGGCCCTCACAACCGGCCTCTTTGATGGGCATATCGTGAATGGGCATCAGGGGAATTATTACCCGATATTTTTTAGAAAAATGGTTGATTACCCCTTGCCAATTGCTCAACGCCCCAAACAAACCGTGCAAGAGAAGTAGGATTTCGCCTTGACCTTCATCAATGTACAGGTAATTGTTCTCCTCCTTAATCGTATAATTCATTCCGTGGGGACTATTTAATTTGCAAAGTAATAAAAAAGGAATCAAACTTTTCTACCTTTTTGTAGTTTGTTAGATATTAAACTAGTTATGAAGCCAATTGTTATTGTCGGGGCTGGCATGGCCGGATTACAGGCCGCCACTCAATTACACCGAAAGGGTGTTCCATTTATAATCTTTGAGAAATCCGATCGCATAGGTGGGCGAGTTAAATCCGATCGTTTGGATGGGTTTACCTTGGATCACGGTTTTCAAGTTTTGCAAACCAATTACAGCACTGTTCAGGCGTCTTTGGATTTAGATGCCTTGAATCTTAATGCCTTTGATTCGGGTGCGCAGCTTTGGATGAAGGGTCAATGGATTTCGTTTTTGAATCCTTTGCGATATGGTTTGAAATTGTTGGAATTAGTCCCGTCCGTTATTTCGTTTAAGGATTTGTTTTTATTGGGCCGTTTGTGGTTCAAATTGCAAGTATCAACGGATTCGATGAACGTAACGGAAAGCACCGCAGCCATGTTGGACCGCTGGGGTTTTTCAGCAAGTTTTCAAACCCATTTTTTAAAGCCCTTTTTTCGAGGGATCTATCTTGATTCTAAACTACAGCAACCCGCAAGCTTATTTTTCTTTTACATGCGTCAGTTTCTGGAAGGTCAAGCTGCTTTGCCTGCCAACGGCATGGGGGAATTGGCTGTTCAAATGCTTGCCGATTTACCTAAGGATTCTCTTCGTTTAAACGCTGAAGTAGTTAAATTAGACGTTCGTGAAATGGAATTGTCGGACGGCACTCAGATTGAATTTGAGCGTGTGATCGTTGCTTTGGATCCGCAGCATGCCGCGAAATTGATTCATGTTGATCTAGCTGATGAAGTTCATTTAGGTTCGAAAACCTTTTATTTTTCTGCACCTGCTAAGTTGATGAAGGACAGGCTTCTTCATTTAATTCCCGGGGATGCTAAATTGTTACATTATTGCTTCTTGTCGCATGTAGCGCCTAGCTATGCTCCTGCAGGAAAAGATCTTATTCAGGTGACTAGTTTGGATTTGAATCTAGCGGCAGACGAGGTATTGGCTTTATTGGCCGAATACGAGGATGTATCTCAATTTACCTTTCTGAAATCCTATACCATTCCGAGATCATTGGCTCGATTTGGCGCATTTGAAGTTTTGAAACGTGCCGCGCAAGCCAAAGGAATCCTACTTGCGGGGGACTATTGTGAGATGCCATCCTTGCAAGGCGCTTTGGTTTCGGGTCAGAAGGCTTCGGCAGAAAGCTTGATTTAATGATTTTCATCAGGGATTTTTTGGGATAATTCGCGTATATTTGTCCCGTAAATTGACCCTTATGAAGAAATTATTCATCCTTTTGGCTCTTTCTATTGTAGCCACATCTTGTAAAAAAACCAATCCAGACTATCAAAAAGAAGCGGCCAACCCGCGATTCTTGGAGCGTGCAGAAAACATGTTAACGGAAAGTATCATCCACGATATTTTTGCACCACCGGTTTCATCACGTATTTACATGTATTCAAGTGTGGCTGGATATGAGGCAGCGATTTTGGGAGATCCTAAATTTAAATCTTTAGTTGGTCAATTGAATGGATTTGAGTCTGTAGCGAAACCTGAACCCGGGTTGGAATACTGTTTCCCACTAGCTTCTACGCGTGCTTTTTTATCGGTAGGCAAGAAGTTGACTTTTGCACAAGAGTTATACGTAGAATTTGATAAACAAATTGAGGACGATTTCCGTAAAACGGGCATGCCGGATGATGTTTATGAGCGTTCTGTGGCTTTGGGTGATTCCATTGCAGCGTCTGTGATGCGTTGGGCTGCCAAAGATAATTATAAGCAAACACGTGGTTTTCGTTTCACGGTAACGAACTTACCCGGAACCTGGACGCCAACGCCTCCTGCGTACATGGACGCAGTTGAGCCATATTGGAATAAAGTTCGTCCAGTGATGTTGGATTCAGCGAGTCAATTCCGCGCTCCGGTACCTTCTAAATTTGATTTGACGAAAGGTAGTCCGTATTACAAAGAGGTAATGGATTCGTATTTAACGGTGAAGAATTTGACGAATGACCAACGGGATATCGCGAATTTTTGGGATTGCAATCCCTTCAAAATGAATATCACGGGTCATGCCATGTTTGCAACGAAAAAAATGTCGCCAGGTGGTCACTGGTTAGGGATTGTGGCACAAATCTCACGTCAATACAAGAAGAGTTATACCGAAACAGCGGAGGCCTTAGCTTTAACATCCATTGCCATTTTTGACGGATTTATCTCTTGCTGGGATGAAAAATATCGTTCCATTCGTATTCGTCCTGAGACGATTATTAATGCTTCAATCGATAAATCATGGATTCCAGTTTTACAGACTCCTCCATTCCCAGAATATACATCAGGCCATAGTACGATTTCGCGTGCAGCTGCTGAAGTTTTGACGAAGGTTTACGGAGACAATGTGGCTTTTAATGACTCAACGGAGGTTCCTTATGGTTTGCCACCTCGTAAATTCACGTCGTTCATTCAAGCGGCCGATGAGGCATCTATTAGTCGTTTATACGGTGGGATTCACTTCCGTCCGGCGCTGGATGAGGGTGCCAAGCAAGGTTCGAAAGTGGGGCAATATTTATTGTTAACTGTCAAAACACGCAAATAATGCCTGATATCGCCTCTCGGGATGACATCAAAGTTTTTGTGGACGCCTTTTATGGGGGTATGAAATCAGATGATTTGGTGGGGCATATTTTCTTGGATGTGATGCATGTGGATTGGTCCCACCATTTGCCTAAA
>CANGCD010000154.1 GCA_947452215.1 Cytophagaceae bacterium
ATATAATTGATCTGTTCGTGTGATTTGGGCTGATTTTCGGTTGGATTCGATGCCGATGTATAAGGCCTCGCCTAACGAATTGATTTGCTGCAAGGCAATTTTTTTATCCCCGATTTGGTCAAGCAATTTAATTCCTTTTCGTTGCGCCAACGCTAAGCTTTTAGTGTAAAGAAGACTTTGTTCTCGACTAAAATCATCAGCAAATTCTTGAATACGCCTTTTATTTTCACCCCCATATAATGCCTGCTGCGCTTGGATTCCAGCGGTGCTGGTCAGCATCAAAAGCAACACATAGCGGAAAGAAATGAAGCGCATTAGAGTTAGTTAAAGTACTAAATTAGGCTTTTTCCTTTAATTCTACACGAAAGGTTTTTCGATGGATTTCCGTGGGTCCCAAACTGAGTACTGCCTTTCGGTGTTCAAGGGTCGGATAGCCCGCATTTCGCTCCCAACCATAGCCTGGATATTGTTTTGCGGCCTTTTGCATCCACTCATCCCGGTAGGTTTTTGCCAATATTGACGCCGCAGCTATGGAAAAATATTTGGAATCGCCCTTAACGATACATGTATGCTGGATAAATGGGTAGCTGATAAATCGATTTCCGTCGACCAATAAATGCTCCGGTTTTGTTTTGAGCTGGTCCACAGCTAGGTGCATCGCCTTCACACTTGCTTTATAAATGTTGATCTGATCAATGGTTTCATGGTCCACTTCTGCGATGGCATAGTCTATGGCATAGGTCTTCACAACGTCAATGAGTTGTTGGCGCTGTTTGCGATTCAATTGTTTGGAGTCTGTTAATAATTTATCCTGAAAATCTTTGGGTAAAATCACGGCTGCCGCGACGACAGGCCCTGCCAAACACCCTCGGCCAGCTTCATCTAACCCCGCTTCGATGCCCTCTAATTGGAAAAAGGGAAGTAATGCCTGTTTAATTATTGTCATAAATCAGTTGAGATCAATGAAATTTGTTGGTGTTTCCACAAATATGGGTTAAAATTGCTGATTATTTTCAACGAATCATCCTATGATCAAGCACTTTGTACTTTCTTTTTTGTGTATTTGCCTGTTGGCAAGTGCAACGTACGCTCAAAAAAATCGATCAAAAAAGATATTTCATTTTGAAGCAAAATCGGTTCGATTTAATGGCGATGGGGTAGGTGGAGAAACCTATTTTTTCAAACCTGCCTTTGAACTAGGATTTGGTATTCAGTATCCTTTAACATCTCGGGTGAGTTTTAATCCAGAGTTAACACTCGCTCAAAAAGGGTTTCACGGGAAAACCAATTACTCGGATTCCACCTATACCGAACGGAATTTATCCTTAAATTACTTAGATGTAAGTCCCAATTTTGAAATCAAATTAGGTTCAGTTTCAGAATATGCGAGCGGATTTTCCCTCTGGGGTGGGCCATACCTTGGAATAGGACTTTGGGATAATGCATCGTATGACATTCGTTCTTCAAATCCACTTAAACCGGGGTCTTATTCATTAACTTCCACATCAGGGGAAAGTTTTTCGCGTGATATCCGTCGCTTAGACATGGGTTTTAAAATGGGCTTAGGTGTTGTTTCCCAAAATTTTGTTTCGATAGGAATAACCTATCAAGGCGGCTTTGTCAATATCGCTACAGATTCCAAATCGCTGTATAACCAATCACTTGGTTTTTACATGCGTGTCTTTTTCGATGATATTTTATAGGACTATCGATTAAATAATAAACGCTCCCCTTTTTTCGATAAATCAAATTGGCCATTTGAATATGCCAAATGACCTGAAACAAATGTATGCGTAATGCTCGACGGAAAGGTATGGCCTTCCAATGGCGACCATCCACATTGGTATTCCAGCGAAGATTTTGTCACCTCTTGACTTTTCTGTAAATCCACAATGGCTAGGTCGGCCCAATAACCTTCTCGTATATATCCGCGATCCTGAATTTGGAAACATTCGGCCACATGGTGGGCAGTTTTTTCCGCAATTTGGGCTAAGCTTAACACGCCTTCCTGACTCATTTCCAACAACATTAATAAGGGATGTTGGACCAAAGGCAAACCAGATGGCGATTTCCAATATCCTTGTTGTTTTTCCTCCCAGGTATGTGGTGCATGATCCGTTGCGATGACATCAATTGCCCCTGTTTGAAGCGCTTGACGAATCGCCGCACGATGGCGTGCATCTTTTATTGCAGGATTGCATTTGATTTGATTTCCCAAATTCTCATAGCTGGATGCCTCATACCATAGATGATGTACACACGCTTCGGACGTAATTCGCTTATCTCTTACCGCTTTCCCTGCCTCAAATAATGCTAATTCCTCCTCCGTACTGATGTGTAGAATATGCAGACGTGTATTCGACTTTTTCGCTAAATCTACAGCCATGGAAGAAGATAAATAGCAAGCCTCTTCGTTTCGGATTAAGGGGTGAATAAAGGCAGGTGCGTCATCTGATGGATATTGTGCTCTAAACAATTCCAGCCGAGCACGTACCGTTGCCTCATCCTCACAGTGAGTAGCGATTAATAATTCACTAGAGCTGAAGATCGCTTCAAGGGTTTTGGTGTTATCGACCAACATATTCCCTGTACTCGAGCCCATGAAAATTTTAATCCCACAAACATTGTTTTTGTTGGTCTTTAATACTTCCTCCAAATTGTCATTGGCCGCCCCCATAAAAAAAGAATAATTAGCCAAGGAATTTTCGTGCGCAATGTGGTATTTATCAGAAAGTAATTCTTGTGTCAGCGCATTGGGAACTGTGTTGGGCATCTCCATGAAACTCGTAACTCCTCCTGCTACTGCTGCGCGCGCCTCGCTTGCGATGGTAGCTTTATGCGTTAAACCTGGCTCCCGAAAATGAACCTGATCATCAATCATGCCGGGGAAAACATGTTTTCCTTGCAAGTCAATTACGCGTTCGCTTCCTTCCGGACTTATGCTAGAGGCAATTTTTTCAATCCGGCCGTTTTTAATTCGAATATCTCCTGAAGAGATCGTCCCCTCATTAACGATTTGACCATTTTTTAATAAATATGCCGACATATTATTCTTGATTTATTTGTACGATTTTAAATTCGGTCCGACGGTTTTGCTGATGCATTTCCTCTGGGCAATCTACGCCGTCCGAGCATTCATTGATTAATTGGCTTTCACCATAACCTTTCGGTTTAATTCGATCTTTGGAAATGCCACGTTGTAAAATGTATTTTACAGCAGATTCTGCCCGACGTTGCGATAGTTTTTGATTGTAAATCGCTGTTGCGCGTGAATCCGTATGGGCTCCTAATTCTAGATTTACCTGTGGATTATCTTGCAGGAAATTGACAATTTTATCCAATTCGATGGCTGCATCAGGACGAATATCTGCTTTGTCCAAATCGTAATAAATCGAATTTATTTGGTAGAATTGACTGATTTCTTTCCCAATCTCCGGTTGGTCCATCACTATCTTATACTGGAATGTTGTATCCGTAATTTCTTTTTTCAATAATACTTGTGGGATTTCTCGGCCCTCCATCGAAAAGCTAGTACGCGCGGAAATGTATCCGTCTTTGTCAGACTTGAAATTGATTTCATCTCCTGGGTTTAGGGTCAATGACTCAATTTTTCCTGATTTATCGCTCGTAAAAACCTCGCTCGATTCATTATTTCTTCGAACACTAACACGTACGCCGGCGAGCGCTTTTCCATCCGGTTGTACAATTTGAACGCCTAAGGCATAATTGACCGTTTTAAGTTGGTCAGCGGCTTGATTCCTCGTGGTATCACTCGACCACCAATGCTCCTCAGGACCACTCGATTTAAAGAAGTAAATATCGTCATCGCCTTTGCCACCTGGGCGATTGGAACTGATATAGCCAGAAAGGGGGTCGCTAAGATTGATTGCAAAATCATCCCCGATGGAATTCATGGGCGTCCCCATATGCTCGATATAAATTTCGTTTTCGTTCCTACTCGCCACATATAAATCTAATCCCCCTATGCTCGGATGTCCGTCCGATGAAAAATAGAGCTTCCCATTTTCGCTTACAAAAGGGAAAATTTCATCTCCCGGTGTATTAATGATGGATCCGAGGTTAATGGGTCTGCCAAATCTTCCGGAGTTATCAACAGGCACTCGATATAAATCGAGTCCCCCTTTTCCACCTCGGCGATTTGAGCTGAAGTATAAAGTTCGATCATCAAAAGAAAAACACGGACTTCCATCCCATGCAATTGAGTCTGAAATGGCAAGACGTTCAGGTTCTGACCAGCCACTTCCATTTTTCTTGGAGATGTATAAATCAACATCCGGGGATGGGTCTTTGCTTTTCCCTGTGTTCCCGCGAGCAAAAACTATCGTATTTCCATCATGTGAAAATGCTGGGGTCCCGTCGTTCGCATTTTCTTTATATAGTTGCGTACTAAATAAATGAGGTGTAGTGATTTCATTTTCTTTTAGCAAGGGGGCACTATAGAGTCCTAAGAAAGGGAGGCCATTATTTTTATAAATTAAAGGCTTACTCGAACTAGTGAATAGTAGTTCATTGCCAATTTTTTGCGCCGCAAATTCGGTTTTAGGTGTATTCCCCATCAAAGGGAATAGCTCTACTGGGCTTTTTGATTGAATCAAAGCCGGAATTTTAGCTAGGTTTTCTAATTCAATTTCCGCCTTAATTTGATAGAAACGATTGGGTTTGGTTTGTAAAAACTTCACCAAGGCGGTTTTGCACAAAGTATAATCGCCGATTGACTTAGCCGACAAGGCTATATGGTATTGAATTAATGGGTCGTCGGTTGCTTGCGTAATTGCTTTTTGGTAATAGGGGAGTGCCAAGCTGATGCGATTGGAAAGTCGGTAAGATTCCGCCACCCAATAGGCGCTTTTATCACCTGGAATGTTTTTGTCGACTTGAGGCTTTAGCGTTTGAATCACCCACTCATACTCGCCACGGTCGAAATATTTTAATCCTTTTTTGCTGATTTGGCGTTCCGGATTGCAGCTAAAAACCGCTGTCAAAACGAAGAAAAAAGCAAGGAAACGTATGAAATGAATGGATTTTGCTTGCATGGGCCTGAAAGATCTTTCAAATGTAATAAGCTATGCTCGTTTTTTTCATGTACCTTTGCATAAATTATCAATCAGCTAAGGAAATAAATCTTTAGCAAATCCAGCAGTGATGTTGCATATTTTATGAGAAAAAGAATTCAGAAAGACGACAATCGTCGTTCAGACGCGCCCCGTAGTAATTCAGGTGGCCGCTCAACAGCAAGAAATTTTAGTGATCGTTCTTCAGGGCCTAATCGGGCTTCTGCAGGAGACCGTAAGCCGTTTGAAGGTGGAGATCGTCCCTACACGCCTCGTGCTCCGCGTGAGGGTGGCGAACGTCGTCCATTTAACCGTGAAGGTTCTAGTGACCGACCGTATACACCTCGTGCGCCTCGTGAAGATGGCGAACGTCGTCCATACAACCGCGAAGGTTCTAGTGGTCGTCCG
>CANGCD010000155.1 GCA_947452215.1 Cytophagaceae bacterium
AGTTTTTTCATGTTGTTGAGTTTGAGGAGGTAAATTAAGTTTTCGTTCGTTGAAATACAATCTTTTTTTAATTAGTCGAAAATAGAATAACACCATAAAGGGGATATTGTTATTTTTCCAAAAAATCAATTAAAATAGGCACCCTTATTTTTACAGACCCAAAGGATAAGTGACGATTTGAATCATTACCTATAAAATAGCGAGTTAAACATGAATCATATTTCGCCCGAAGCCTCTCAATTATTTAGAATAATTGTCGGTGCAATAATTACCACATATATAGTCTTAATCTTATGGACTATCAGAGAAATATTGTTCGCAAGTACCCTTTCCTATATTCAAAAAACTTGTTGGATCCTTTTAATCGTGTTTCTTCCTTTTTGGGGGATGATCATCTACAATTTAAATATTTCCAAGGGGGCTTAAGTATTTAAAATTTCAAAAACCAAAGCCCATAAACTTGGAATAGATACAGCCGCAAACCTTTAAACCACTAATAAAATGAAAACACGACTTATATGGTCAAGTAATATCTTGTGTATATTCTTGTATTTTTCCTGCGCTAACATGGAAAAAGAAATTGAAATAGAAAATATGTACACATCGATGGTTATTTCTGAAAAATGGAATTTGAAGAAGAGTAGTAAGCAGGTTAATCATTTCAAAAATTTGGAAATGGAAATGCTCGATGAGGTATTTTGCTATGCTCCCAGTTTGGGGCGAGGGGCCTTTTTCTTCATCCCAACCTCCCGAATGCAAAATTTTGAATTCATAAACTTACAGCCATCAGATGTCGTAATAGGGGGCGGTGGTGGGACACCTTCAGATTTGAATTTCGCACAAATGGAAGGCTCCGTTCCCATGGTTTCTATAAAGGATGTTCATAATCCCTGTTTGAAAAGTACACTGGATATGGTATTACACAATACAGATATATTGAATCAGATGTCGCAAATGCTTCGTAATTTTGGGCAGAACACAAACATTAAAATTGTTTTTGAGGAAAAAAGCTTCCCCCCGGATAATCTTCAATTAGGAGAGTTTAGGGCTGGGCAAAAAGAGAATTTCTTTCGAATTGCCCTAGACGTAAACAAATTGCCATACTATTCCAAAGAGGTTATAGTATCTGTTATTTATCATGAAATGTTACATGCACACTTGGAATATTTATTTCACCAAAAAGCAATGCCGGATCATGAGCGAATGGCAAGCGAATATTTATTCATCGCCGTAAATTCTATGCGCAATCAATTTCAAGGAATGGATGAAT
This sequence comes from Cytophagaceae bacterium, assembly GCA_947452215.1. Taxonomy (GTDB): domain Bacteria; phylum Bacteroidota; class Bacteroidia; order Cytophagales; family Spirosomataceae; genus Aquirufa. The sequence goes on from CANGCD010000155.1 coordinate 1,271, forward strand.
TTACGGCTAAATCATTAATTTTTGCTGGCTTGAAAAATACATTGATTTATCAAACTGACAGTGAAATTATGAATAAACAAGTTAGAGAAAATATGTATGAAATTGAATCAAATTATAAAAATCGAAAAAATGGAACTTACTGCAATTAATTGGAAATCCATGTTTTGGATACTCTTCCTTTTCTTTATTAATCCAACGTATGGTCAAATTGATATACATACGAGTAAATTGGAACCTTGGTCGTTCAGTGCTATAAATCCTAAGGAACCATTTTACTACTATGGAAATAAAAAAAGAGTCTGGGAAACTCATTGTTATGAAACGTTGGAAAATGATATTGTCAACGAGGTTCCAGTACCCGCGGATATCTTATGTAGGAACAATATAGGATTTTTTGCATTTCTTATTAATAAAAATGGGCGGCTTGAACGTCTAGAATATCAGGGAGATTTGGATCCTATCATCGTTGAAAAAATAAAATCAAACATTCGAAAAACGGATAGGCAGTTTGTGAAGCCCATTAAATCATTACATATCCAAAAGCATTGGTTTTTGCTTCCATTTCTTTCAAACGCTTATCATTTGAATTACCGTAAGTGTCCTAATGTGGATCAATTAGAAACAGAATTCGACTTCGTTTACAAACATTTTAAATCCTATTTAAAACTACAATATATTTTGCCTGAATCGAAGTCGATAACCCATTTACATCCGATGGATCATTTTGGTGAAATGATTAAAAAGGGAATGATTCAAGGAGAAATTTATTAAAAACAAAAAACCCCCGAACATTGTTCGAGGGTTTTTACATTTTGAACCACCAAATTACTTAAGCACGTTTTGGAAAGAACTTCTGCTTAATGCGCTCCGAAATGTAATACATACACGGCACAATCACCAGGGTCAAGACCGTCGAGAACGTCAATCCAAAAATGATCGTCCAAGCCAAAATCCCCCAGAAATCCGCAGATTCCGATCCAAAGAAAATATGTGGATTCAGCTCCGTAAACATCGACACGAAATCAATGCTCAAACCAACAGCCAAAGGAATCAATCCTAATACCGCAGCCGAAGCCGTCAATAATACCGGCGTTAAACGAATTCCTCCCCCTTCAATAATCGCTTCCTTCAAGTCATACCCACGTTTGAAACGGAGCTCCTCAATGAACTCGATCAACAAAATACCATTTTTCACAACGATACCCGCCAAGGCAATAATCCCTACGCCCGACATAATCACCGAGAAGGTCATTCCAAACGCCATAAAGCCTAAGAACACACCGATTAACGATAACAAAATCGTAGCAAAAATAATGAAAGGCTTCACCGCTGAATTAAACTGTGTCGCAAGAATCAAATAAATCAATACCAAGGCTGCCAAAAACGCGACACCTAAGAATTGACCCGATTCCTTTTGCTGCTCTTGCTCGCCACCCATTCGGATTTTATATCCTTGCGGCATTTCAATTGTTTCAAACAATTGCTCTAATTCTCCTACAATTTCATTCGCATTATACCCTTGAACCACATCGGATCCCAACGTTACCACACGCTCTTGATTCTTACGGTTAATTTGGCTGAATGAAGTCGCATAACGAATATCCGCAATGGAATTCAATGGAACTTGGCGCAAGGCACCGCCCATATTCATATCGCGGTACGTAATATTCATTGATAATAATTTTTCGATTTGATTACGAGAATCTCCTTTCAGTCGTAATTGAATCGGGTATTCATCCTTCACATCGCGAAATTTAGAAATTTCCGTTCCGAACAATCCCGTACGAATAGCCATCGCAACCTGTGCCGATGAAATTCCTTCCCGACTTGCTTTTTCACGATTCACGTCGATGATGATTTCAGGCTTGTTTGTTACCAAGTCCGACTTCAATTCTTGAATTCCCTGAATTCCTGATTTTTGTATCTCCTTGCGAACCTTTAGTTCTAAGTCCTGCAATACAGCAAAATCATCGCCGGCAATTTCAATGGAAATCGGCTTACCCGTTGGCGGACCATTATTCTCACGCTCAATCGCCATTTCTACGCTGGCAATCGGATGTTCAAAGAATTCCTTTTGCAACTTCTCTAGCAATACCGCAGATACGATTCCGTCACGCGCTTGCTTTGGAACAAATGCAATCGTCACCTTACTCTTATGTGGTGTTGCTCCGCGATCAGGATTCATCGGATCCCCCGCGTTCTTACCCACATTTGAAATAATCGAGTTAATCGCTTTTCCAGCATTTTCCTTTTTGATAAAGGCAAATACACGCTGCTCTATAACTTTCGTTACCGAATCCGTCACTTTGGAATCCGTCCCAATCGGCATTTTCGAATAAATGTAGATGTAATCCGGATCACCTGATGGGAAGAATATAACCTTTGGCTTTACAATACCCATGAGTACAAATGTCCCCACCAATAATCCAAATGCGGCAAGGGTTGCATAGATAGACCGGCGGCCCACTAACACCCATGAAATCACCCGACGATAATTATTTTTAAATGCTGGCAATGATTTTTCTTGGAAGGGAACAACCCATTTAGGTGTAACGATGAAGTGATTAAACACATACAACACCAAGGCCAAAAGGCCAAAATTTCCAAATCCGAAATGACCCAAACCGAATCCAATTACATATCCGAAAATCGTTAAACTCAATAAAATAAATACCGTCCGACGGATATCCGCAAACTTCGGTTCTTTCACATCATTCACCTCTTCGTCATGACGCTTCATGAAGGAAACCGCAAATACCGGATTCATCACATAGGCTACAAATAAGGATGCAAACAAGGTTATAATCAAAGTAATAGGCAAGTATTTCATGAACTCACCCACAATCCCAGGCCAAAACAACAAAGGCAAGAAAGGTGAAATGGTTGTCAAAGTTCCCGATAATACCGGCGCGAATACCTCAGAAGCTGCCAATTTAACCGCTTCCGTAATGCTCAGTTTCTTGAAATTATTGAACAAGCGGTGAGCATTTTCAATCACAACAATCGCATCATCCACCACAATACCTAAGCCTAACAAGAAGGCAAACAATACGATGGTGTTCAACGTAAAGTCTAAGCCTGGCATGAACAAGAAGGTCAATAGGGCCGACAATGGCACAGAAAGTCCTACAAAGGCCGCATCACGCACACCCATGAAGAACATCAAGACCACGACCACGAAAATAAATCCTAATACAACTGTATTAATCAAATCGGCCAAATCACCACGCGTTCTTTCCGATTGATCCGCCGTAACCGACACCACCAATCCTGCAGGAAAACGATTCTCCCTAAATTCATCAATCGTCTTTTCAATTCGATCGGCCGCATTAATTAAGTTGGCCCCACTACGTTTAATCACGTTAAGGGTAATTACCGACTTCTTATTCAAGCGTGCAAAATCTTGCTTTTCCTCAAATCCATCTCGTACATCTGCCACATCTTTTAAGCGAACACGCGCACCTGTAGATGAACCGACCATCAAGTTGGCCAATTGATCCACCGACTTAAACTCGCCTACGACACGCAAAGAACGACGAACGCCATTCACGTCCAAATCACCTCCAGAAATGTTCACGTTTTCACCTTGAACTGCTTGTTGGATGTCATAAAAAGTCAAGCCATAACTTTGCATCTTGTACAAATCGAGGTTTACTTGAATCTCGCGTTTCAAAGCTCCTACGATGTCGACACGAGTAATTTCGGGCATACCCTCAATTTCATCTTGCAAATCTTCGGCATATTTCTTCAGCTTATCCAACGGATAATCTCCGGCGATGTTGATGTTCATGATCGGGAACTCCGAGAAGTTCACCTCCGCAACCGCTGGATCACGTGTTAAATCCTTGGGTAAATCATTGCTTGCCTTGTCCACAGCATCTTGCACACGTTGCTTAGCCACTGCGACTGGAACGTCCGTGTTGAATTCAACTAAAATCACTGAAATATCTTGAAGTGCATTTGATTTAACACTTTTAATTCCAGTAACCGATTTTAATTGCTTTTCAATCGGCTTATTAATTGTATTCTCGATATCGCCAGGTGTTGTCCCTGCATAAACGGTTTGAACGACCATTTGCGGCACCACGATATCTGGGAACTGCTCTTTCGGCAAGTTTGAGTAAATACCCAATCCCGCCACAAAAATGATAAATGTAAAAATGTAAACTGTGGTACG
>CANGCD010000156.1 GCA_947452215.1 Cytophagaceae bacterium
AGGACGTTCATTTTTATCCAAAGGCATGTTGGATGAGGCGCGTAATTTGGCACAGAAGAATGTGGAGTTGTGGTCAGATTTAGTTACGTCTGAAATTCCTTTAGTGGGTATTGAACCCTCAGCGATTTTGACTTTCCGCGACGAATACCCGGATTTGGTTTCAGATGCATGGGTAGAAAAAGCACAGGCATTGAGTAAGAATGTATTGTTGCTTGAGGAATTTATAGCTCGTGAAGCAGATGCTAAACGAATTAGCAGTAAGTCTTTTGCCGTCGAAAAGAAATTATTAAAGTTGCATGGGCATTGCCAGCAAAAATCCATGAGTTCTTTGGTGGCAGCCAAAAAGGCCTTGTCATTGCCAACTAATTTTGAGGTGCAATTGATACCTTCAGGTTGCTGTGGTATGGCTGGTTCATTTGGCTATGAAAAAGAACATTATGATTTATCGATGCAAATCGGGGAATTGGTACTATTTCCTACGGTAAGATCGCAGCCAGCAGATGTTGAGATTGTGGCGTCTGGAACGAGCTGTCGGCATCAAATTCACGACGGTACGCAACGCCACGCGAAGCATACCGCCGAGATATTATTTGAAGCTTTGGCTTAAAATTTCCAGCGCACAAAGGCTTCCATCGCCTCGTATTCAGCTAAACCGAGTGCATTGTAAATTTGAGCAGTGCCTCGGTTTCGTTCTTCAGCCCTTTGCCAAAATTCACGTGAATCTTCACCTTGAAATACGACACCATCTTTTTGAGACTGGTGTTTGAATATACCCATCCGTTTTTTGAATACTTGATCGGGTGACATCGGTACAGCCATTTCGATTTGGTCGATATCCCATTCTGCCCAAGCACCTTTGTAGAGCCAAACCCAGCAGTTCTTCATGTATTCTCTATGTTTCAAGCGTTGAATTGCTTCAAAAATCGCATCCAAACACACTTTATGCGTACCATGTGGATCCGCTAAGTCGCCTGCTGCATATATTTGATGTGGTTGCACTTCTTCTATGACGTCCATAATCAATTGGATATCGGCCTCTCCAATCGGTTTTTTTCGGATGGTACCCGTTTCATAGAAAGGCATGTGCAAGAAATGGGCGTTTTCTTTTTTGATGCCGACGAACCGACAGGTATTTTTCGCCTCCCCTTGTCGGATAAGTCCCTTGATTTCACGAACGGCTGGAATATCCAATTCAGAATCTTTCTTATTCTTCAAAAATTTAACGGCCTCTTTGTAGATTTTATTGGCTTTGGCGTTTGAGCTTTCAAATTTTTCATTGAAATCAACAACGAACTCTGCGAAACGAAGCGCCTCGTCATCGGCCACAGCAATGTTTCCGGAGGTTTGATATACAACATGTACATCGTGCCCTTGGTCATGTAAACGCTGGAAAGTTCCCCCCATCGAGATAATATCATCATCGGGATGTGGACTGAAAATGATGACTTTTTTCTTTGCAGGAAATGCCCGTTCTGGTCGGTGCGTATCGTCCGCATTCGGTTTTCCGCCAGGCCAACCCGTTATGGAATGTTGTAAATAATTAAAAACTTCGATATTGATGTCATAAGCCTGTCCGTAGAGTGAAAGCAAATCCGACATGCCATGTTCATTGTAATCTTTACTGGTGAGCTTTAAAACAGGCTTGCCAAGGTGTAAAGCTAGATGTGTTACCGCTTTCTTAATCATGTTGCGGTCCCATGTGACGCTATCAACAAGCCAAGGGGTTTTGATGCGTGTCAAAAGCGATGCAGCTGTTTCATCCAAAATAAAGAGTGTATTAGGATGTTGCTGTAGGTAGGTAGCGGGAATGTCGGAGGTAATAGGTCCTTCCACTGCCTTAGCAACGCTTTGCGCTTTGTGTTCTCCCCATGCCAATAAAACAATTCGTTTTGCTTGCATGATTTTATCAATGCCTAGCGTGATGGCACGTTTGGGTACTTTCTCTAATCCACCAAAATCAATGGCAGCATCAATTTTCGTTGTGATGTCCAATGTCATCAGACGCGTTTTGGAATTGATGACAGATCCGGGTTCATTGAAGCCAATATGCCCATTTCGACCTATGCCTAACAAGTAGAAGTCGAATCCTCCCAGCTTTTCGATTTTAGCTTCGTAGTCCCGACAAAATTCCGGTATTTTTTCAATGGTTAATGTTCCATCCGGAATATGGTAATTTGTTACCGGTATGTCGATATGATCGAAGAGTTGTTCGCGCATGAAACGTACATAACTTTGGATTGAATCCGGTTCCATGGGGTGATATTCATCCAAGTTGAAGGTTATCACATTTTTGAAACTCAGCCCTTCTTCTTTGTGCATACGAATCAATTCTTGGTATACTTTCTTTGGGGATGATCCCGTCGCCAAGCCTAATATGGTTGGTTTACCTTCCTTATTTTTCTCACGTATGAGTGCAGCGATTTCGTGAGCAACGGCTTTTGACGCTTTTTCAGAGTCGTCAAAAATGCGGGTTGGGATACGTTCGTAACTGATGGCTTGTTCCATAGTGTGTTCGTTTACAATGATTTAGCTGAAACGACGATGAAGTCGAGTTCGAGTGTGTCAAAAATGCGTAAAATGGTTTTGATGGCTGGGTTTCCTTTACCCATTTCGATGGAGTGAATGGTCTTGATGGCAACGCCACTTTTTGCGCTTAAGTCCTCTTGCTTTAAGTGCAATGCATTTCTTTTTTCGCGAATGATTTTACCAAAAATTGTTAAATCCATTAAATAGGTTTGTATTGAGCAAATATAAGAATATTTTTAATTTATTTTTATTTTCGGTAATATGTTACTTGTGACATGAAAATTTGTCTATTTTTTTGTTAATGTGATAAGTGGTAAAACTTTTCCTGTTTCTAGGCGTTATCTTTGTTGTTTGAATCTCATGATATGTTTTTAAAGCGATTAGGTATTTGTTTTCTGATGTTGTGTTCTTTGGGTGCTATGGCACAAAAAGCAACAATAAGTGGATATGTGAAGGATGCCTCTAATGGAGAAGGCTTAATAGGTGCCAGTATTTACATCAAGGAATTGAAGGTTGGTAACGTAACCAATACCTATGGATTTTACAGTCTTTCGGTACAGCCCGGCGAATTTACTTTGGTGTTTTCCTCTTCAGGATTTGCCAAGCAGGAAAAGAAAGTGACTTTTTCCGGTAAGAATCAGACATTGAATATTGAGATGTTGCCTGACAATCAGGAGCTAGCAGAGGTGAAGGTCATGGCGAAAGCTGAGGACGAAAATGTGCGGGGGATAGAGATGTCGGTAAATAAGATTGATATTAAAACAATCCGAAAAATTCCGGCTCTGTTAGGTGAAGTGGATTTAGTTCGTGCGATTCAATTGTTGCCAGGTGTTTCGACGGTGGGAGAGGGTGCTTCGGGTTTCAATGTTCGTGGTGGGGGTGTGGATCAAAATCTAGTTTTGTTAGATGATGCACCCGTATACAACTCATCGCATTTATTTGGGTTCTTTTCGGTTTTTAATCCGGATGCGGTTAAAGATGTGAAATTATTCAAGGGTGGAATTCCATCGCAATATGGTGGACGCGTTTCGTCTATTTTGGATGTGAAAATGAAGGAGGGGAATGCAAAGAAATTGGAAGTTAATGGTGGGATTGGCGTGATTTTTTCAAGATTATCCATCGAGGCACCATTAATTAAGGATAAAGCATCGTTCATCGTTGCTGCTCGCCGTTCTTACATTGATATCTTAGCAAAACCCTTTTTGACGGGTAATAATGCAGATGCGGCGTTTAATTTTTATGATTTAACAGCCAAAGTCAATTACAACATCAATACGAAGAATACGGTGTTCCTGTCGGGATATTTTGGTCGGGATGTATTTGGAAATGGCTTCGGTTTTAACTGGGGAAATAGTACGATTTCCGCGCGTTGGAATCACGTATTCTCGAATAAATTATTCATGAATGCAACGGCATTCTACAGTAATTATGATTATTTGTTGGATTCGGATTTGAAAAATAAACGTCCATCCGATGCCTTCCGTTGGACCTCTAATATTGTTAATTTAAGTTTCAAGCCTGATTTCACTTATTATTTGACCCCTGATAATACGTTGACTTTTGGTGCACAGGTATTATCGTATCAGTTTTCGCCCGGTAAGGCAACAGCATCATCGAATGGTGACATTCGTAGCTTTGGACAAGCCGATAAGGGTGGTTTGGAGTTATCGGCCTATGTAGGTGATGAATGGAAAATTAATCCACGAATCTCGGTTCAATATGGGGTACGATATTCCAACTATGACTATAAGAGTAATGATGGGGTTTATTACCAAAGAATAGTTGTTCCTTCGAGTATAGAAAACCCAACAGGTTATACGTTGAAGCCCGTGCAAGTTTCCGCAACGACCTCGGTGGCTAATTATGGAAATTGGGAGCCGCGTTTTGCCTTGAATTTGAAGGTAGGTGAAAGTTCTTCTTTGAAAGCTTCGTATAATCGATTGGCGCAATACGTTCATTTGATGTCCAATACAGCTGCTTCGACTCCTTTGGATGTTTGGACTTCATCAACAAACAATATTAAACCACAAATTGCTGATCAAGTAGCCTTGGGACTATTTAGAAACCTAGGTGAAGGGGGAAATGACTATGAAACATCTGTGGAGGTATATTATAAGGAAATGCAAAATCAAATTGATTATGCAGATCGTGCCAATCTATTCTTGAATCCCTTGTTTGAAAAGGATTTATTATTTGGAAAAGGACGCGCCTATGGTGTTGAGTTTTTTGTCAAGAAAAATGTAGGGAAATTAACAGGTTGGGTAAGTTATACCTTGGCTCGGACGGAACGTTTGATTGAGGGATTAAATAACAACGAATGGTATGTGAATCGCTACGATCGTACACATACCTTGAACGTGGTGGGACAATATGCCTTTTCTCCCAAATGGTCATTTGGTGCCAATTTTGCTTATATCACGGGGGTTCCTTATTCGATTCCATCTCAAAAATACATTTACGAGGGAATTGCTTATCCGCAGACGGTTGCGGGAACCCGTGGGAATATACGGGTACCTGATTATCATCGTTTGGATATTTCGGCAACGAAAAAGAATAAGAAAGCGTTGTTTGGGAAAGGTTCCTCAGAATGGGTATTCTCGGTGTACAATGTGTACAATCGTAAGAACCCCTTCTCGATCTATACCCAAGCGAATGATACCAATACATTGAAAACGGAAGCCGTTCAATTATCCATTATTGGATCATTTGTTCCTGCTGTCACCTATAATTTTACTTTTTAAGATGCGCTACTTCATCCTGATTTTTTCTGTTTTATTATTTTCCTGTGAGGAGGTTGTTACCTTAGATAGTCCCAAGTCTAATCATTATTTGATTGTGGAATCTACCTTGACCAATTTACCGGGTCCTCAAAAAATTATATTAACCCAATCGCAAGATTATTTTG
>CANGCD010000157.1 GCA_947452215.1 Cytophagaceae bacterium
ATCATCTTTCAGGTAATCAAAGAAAATCCCACCTATGCCACGCGTTTCATTGCGATGGGTGTTGAAGAAATAATCATCCGCCCAAGTTTTGTATTTTGAATAGACATCTGAACCAAATCCATCACAGGATGCTTTAACTTGTTGGTGAAACCATTTCGCCTGCTCCGGTATAACGATATGCGGCGTTAAATCAATCCCACCACCAAACCAAGATTGCCCATTGCTCAATTCAAAATAGCGCACATTCATGTGAATGATAGGCACCCAAGCGTTAATCGGATGCATAACTATGGAAACACCTGTAGCGAAGAATTCAACTTCCTCTGTTACATTCAAACTTGTTACCATTTTGGGATGTAGAGGTCCTGAAACTGCAGAAAAATTAACTCCTGCTTTTTCTAAAATTGATCCCCCTTCAATCAAACGAGTTCTCCCGCCACCACCTTCCGGGCGTGACCAAAGATCTTCACGGAAGATACCAGTACCATCGGCTGATTCAATACCTTGGCATATGCGATCCTGTAGATCACGAAAATAAGCTTCAATTTGCTCTTTATTCATGCTAATTAGGGGCCGAAGTACTTGAATCCGAAGTCGCTTCAGGTTCTCCCATCAAAGCATTCAACGAATCCAATTCAGAATCAGAAACTTGCAGGGAATCTGGCAAAATGCTTGTTCCTCCACCACAATCAAAATCTTTCTTCACCACACGCTTATCCAACTTGTCGAAGGGTGTTGGTTTATACATGGCCAACAGTGGATCTTTGACCACCTTAATCATAAAGCGTTTGTAAATCGGCATGGCGGTTTTCGAACCTTCGCCTAGGGCTCCCGACCTAAAGTGAATTGATCGATCATCCCCCCCAACCCAAACGCCAGAAATAAGGTTTTGCGTCATGCCGATGAACCAACCGTCCGAGTGATTTGACGTGGTACCGGTTTTACCTGCAAAATTGTGTGCGTAACGGTTATTACCTTCGGGCAATAAAATGGCCCCGTCACCCCATAAAAGCGAACTTGCTGTTCCACCTTCATGAATGACTCCTTCCAACATATATCTCAGCAATTGTGCGGATTCCTTTTTAATTACGCGTTCAGCCTGAGGTTCAAAATTCACAAGAATCTTGCCATTTTGATCCTTTATTTCCGATATAATCATCGGCTCTACGTGTATTCCTTCGTTTACAAAGGCTGAATATGCCCCAATCATTTCATACAATGAAACGTCAATCGAACCCAAACCAATGGAGGCAACCGCTTTTAATGGGCTTTTGATCCCCATCTTTTTCGCATAATATGCCACCGTATCCGGTCCTACAATTTCATTCGTTAATCGCGCAGTAACCGTATTGACAGACTTCGCTAAAGCTCGTTTTAATGGCATCAAACTATATGAAAAAGTACCATCAGCATTATGAGGGCTCCAAATCTTCTTCTCGCCATTTTCCTCTATCTCTAATGAATAAGGTGAATCCTCCACGGTAAAACAGGGGGAAAGATTACGCGGACCATCAATCGCTGCCGTATAAACAAATGGCTTGAAGGTCGAACCTGCTTGGCGTTTACTTTGCTTTACGTGATCGTATTTGAAATATTTAAAGTCCAAACCACCCACCCATGCTTTGATGTGACCCGTGTATGGATCCAAGGTCATCATACCTGCCTGCAAGAATCGTTTGTAATAATTAATCGAATCAATCGCACTCATCGTTTGCTCCTCCTCACCTATCGTATTGCGTGAATACACCCACATCTTGCGCTTCACATGTTTCATCTGATACCAAACCGAATCGGGATTATTCGGATACCGACGAACCAAGGCCTTGTAGTATTCCGTACGTTTGGCTACCGAATCGATGAAACCCGGAATTTCTTTACCCGTTTCATCCACCCAAGGATTTTGACCTGTCCAGTGATTATCAAACGATTTTTGTGTACTACGCATCCCCTCTTCTACCGCTTCTTCCGCGTGTAATTGCAATCGAGAATCAATGGTCGTCATAATTTTCAAACCATCCCGATACAAATCAATTTCTAGCTCTTCTTTTTTAGCCCATTCTTGAATGAACTTCGCTACGGCAACTTTAAAATAATTACCCGTTCCATCGTACGGAGATTCTTCGTTTTCGTGCAAAACAATAGGCAACGGAGCTAAAGAATCATATTCAGCTTGTTTCAAATATCCGGCCTTAACCATTTGAGATAAAACTACATTCCGGCGCTTCCATGCCTTATTTTCTGCTAAAGGCTTACCATCATAGCGTTTCGGATTGTACGTGGTTGTCGCTTTTTGAAGCCCCACCAATATAGCTGCTTCTTGAATATTCAAGCTATCTGGCGATGTATTGAAATACGTTTTCGCCGCAACCTTGATACCATAAGCATTATTCCCATAATCGACGGTATTCAAATACCAAAGAATGATCTCATCCTTGGTATAAAAACGTTCAAGCTTAATGGCAGTAACCCATTCTTTGGTCTTGTAAATCAATTTACTTAAACCCGGAATGTATCCCAATAAACCCGTTTTCGTGAAACTTTTTCTCGTACGCGTTTTAAACAAGTTCTTAGCTAATTGCTGGGAAATCGTACTTCCACCCCCACGATCTCCACCTTTCACAAGGCCCACAGCCACACCGGCCCATGCTTGAAAGTCAATCCCCGTGTGCTCATAGAAACGTGCATCCTCCGTAGCAACCAATGCCTTAACTAGGTATGGGGAAATCAATTTATAATCACGAATCGGCGTACGGTTTTCTGCGAAATACTTGCCTAAAAGCACACCATCCGCAGAATAAATCTCGGAAGCTTGTGATAATTTAGGATTTTGAAGATCATCTACGCTTGGCATTTGACCGGTTAACCAAAAAATATTCGTTTCGATGACAAATAAGTACACCAAGGCATATAAAACAGTTTTTCCTGCGATACGCCAAATACGAACAATGGGCTTGTAATAGGGTGAATTCTTATCAACTAGCGCATCATAGTAAGCTTGAAACTTTGCTCGTTGGTTCTCGTAATAACCTAAGGCTTGTTGGCAAACACCCTCCAAACGTCCATATAGCTTCTGTCCCAAAACCTTTTGAGCACCCAGCAAAAACAGGCTCCAAAGGAATAAAATCCCTTGTGTGAACTTGGTTTTACCTAGCGAATAGATCTGTTGAATCTTTTGGAACATCATTTATTCGGTTTCTAATTTTTCTAAGATATTCATTAAATCCGTAAAATCCCGGAATCCTGGGCGATCTTCATCCCCAGCTACTAGGCCAATGCCCTTGATGGAACTTTGTTCAATCCATTCATCTAAATCCGATTCGGGGATTTCAAGGCCTAGGATGATTGGATATTGCGCCGACCAGATTTCAACGGAGCCCTCCATCCCATCTAACGATTGAGGACTATCCCCTACCAACAAAAATTGACTTACATAAGGTGCTGAAGCCGCAAATACAGCTGGAAGATTATCCGAATCGATATTAACGCGTAATATTTTAGGAATAGCAATATCTTGAATAGCTACCAAATTAACCTTTGTATCAATCTCCAATACATCTGGCTGATATTCAGCTACTTTGGCCTTAATTACATCGGCCTGATGCGTCGAAAACTCTCCAACGATCTGAACACCTGCCAACCAATTCCGAATTTCAGTAAATTTTTCCACAGGAATTTGCTCCAATGGGAAACCTAAAAAATCGACACCCATCCCTGCGCAATAACGCGCATCAGACAAGTTGGTAATGGCAGAAACTTTAACGAGCGTTTTTAACATAGGATTTTTTCATGCTTAGACGTAACAACAAAACTACGCTTTCAGGAAAATATATCCTAACTTGCACGAAATTTTCGGCAGGCCTTGAACCTGAATTAGAATATGGAATCAAAAGGAAGAGTATTAGTCGCTATGAGCGGCGGAATCGACAGCTCGGTCGCAGCTGTTTTGTTACACGAACAAGGCTATGAGGTCATCGGAATGACCATGAAAACCTGGGACTATGCAAGTTCTGGGGGAGATAAAAAAGAAACGGGATGTTGTTCCTTGGATTCGATCAATGATGCGCGTCATATCGCGGTATCACTTGGTTTTCCCCATTATATTTTAGACATACGGGAAGAGTTCGGGGATTCAGTCATTGACTATTTTACGCAAGAATACGTGGATGGCCGAACGCCTAATCCCTGTGTCATGTGTAATACGCATATCAAGTGGGATGCATTATTACGTCGGGCAGACCAATTAGGCTGCGAATATATTGCAACGGGTCACTATGCACAAATTCGAGAAGAAGGCGGTCGGCATATTATTTCCAAAGGTGTTGATACCCTAAAGGATCAAAGTTATGTCCTTTGGGGCGTATCCCAATCAAGTTTAGCGCGAACCATTTTACCTTTAGGTGGATTAACCAAAGCGCGTATTCGCGAGATGGCTACGGAACGTGGGTTTGTTGACCTCGTGAATAAATCCGAAAGCTATGAAATCTGCTTTGTTCCCGACAATGACTATCGGGGTTTCTTAAAGCGTCGTTTGCCGGATTTAGAAGCGGAAGTTGCCGGAGGTAATTTTGTCGATGTGGCAGGAAAAGTTATTGGAAAACATGAAGGTTATCCATTTTATACGGTAGGTCAACGAAAAGGACTAGGAAAAGCATTTGGTTTTCCTGCCTATGTGATTGAAATCCGTAAGGAAACCAATGAAGTGGTTATTGGTCAAATCGAAGATTTAAATCGGACAGGTATGTGGGTAGGCCAATTGAACATGCAGAAATATGCAGAGATTCCAGCGGAAGGATTAGAAACGTTAACGAAGGTACGCTATAAAGATGCGGGGACCGATGCCATCATACATCAGTTTGCTGATAAAATCAAAGTGGATTTCCATGATGCCGTTAGTGGCATTGCACCAGGTCAGGCAGCTGTTTTCTACGAAGGAAACGATGTAGTGGGAGGCGGATGGATTCTGAAATCGTACCAACAAGGTTCGGTATTTGAAAATTATCAGTCTTTTGAAGTGAAAAACGCGTAATTTGAAGTACGCAACGGCGTGCCATACACGCTGCCGGCGTTAAAGCGATTTTGCTTCCTCAGGAGTCAATTTCACCTTAATCCTTGGCATCTGAATCACTTCCATATCAAAAATACGGGCACCATCGATCTTGAATCGAAGGGCCGTTTGTTCTGGATGAAAACCATGCTGGCCCGCTGCCCCCGGATTCAAAAACAGCATATTATTTCGCTTTGCGTCCCGTTTCACCTGCAAAATATGTGAATGCCCGCAGACAAAAATCATGGGCAAACCCATCGAAAAAGCTTCCAAAGCATCTGGCTTATAATTAGACGGTGCACCCGCAATGTGCGTCATGGCAACGGTCACATCTTCCACACGA
>CANGCD010000158.1 GCA_947452215.1 Cytophagaceae bacterium
CGGTGGTATATGCGCGAACAATATCCATTTATTGGAATCAAAAAGCCGGAACGCACGGCCGTTTTTAAGTATATGTATAAGATGCATGGCCATGCAGACGATTGGTTTGAGGTCTGTTCGGAATTGTTTGCGCTGCCGGAACGGGAGTTTCAATATGCCGCCATGGAATATATGTTGAAGGCTAAGAAATGCTGGGATTCACGTATTCCGGAACTTATCGATCGATGGGTGGATGCGAAAACCTGGTGGGATGTTGTGGATGTTTTGGGCCCCAAAGTATTGAGTGACTATTTCTTGCAATTCCCGGATCAGCGGGATATTTGGGTGGCTCGATGGATGAAATCCCCGATTTTTTGGCACCAACGCCTTTGTATTTTATTTCAATTGAATTATAAATCCAAAACGGATTTGGGTTTATTAAGTCAAGTCATTTTGTCCTTGAATACGTCCAAAGAATTTTTTATTCAGAAAGCGATTGGATGGGCATTGCGGCAATATGCGCGGACGGATGCCGATTGGGTACGCGCTTTTGTGGAAGAGCATTCATTGATGCCTTTGTCGAAACGCGAAGCCTTGAAGCATATCTCCTAGCTACCTTTGGCAATAAAGGTAGCTAGGAGTTTCGTGCTCATGTGTATCGCTACAATGGATAATCTATTTCCGCTTTTTTAATACGGCCAATTCATGCGCCGTATCGTAATAGCCACGTAAATTTGACCAATCAAATGTATCGGCGATGCTTTCTACCCGATTACGCTGCGTGATTCGATCGCGTTGCGTTTGTTGGGTGAATTTGAATAACATATTCGCCAATTGCTCAGCGGATTCTTTATAATTCTGTGTTTTGCGATTCACGACACTTACGCCCCATTGCTCGTAATCACGCATAATTTGCATCATGTAATCGCCAAAACCCGAAAGGTCAGAGGTTACCGTAGGTACACCACGCGCCATACATTCTAGTGGCGTATAGCCCCATGGCTCGTAATACGAAGGGAATACACCCAAGTGGCAACCGCGAACGAATTGACCATAATCCAAGCCAAATAACGGGTTCGTCGAAACAATGAAGTCGGGGTGATAAACGACCTTCACCTTATCATCTGCATTATTTAATAATTGTGTGCGATGCAAATTACGGATGATGTCATCTTCCTGTTTTAGTAAGTGGGTTACAACCTTCGGTCGTGCATTTGTTTTCCAGGTTTGGACGGTTCTTCGTAGTCGCAAGCGCCAATATTCATCTACGAATTGATTTAAATCGGGCAATTGTAAGTCGTTCGATGAGGCGGCGGCTTCGAATAATTTATCCCCAACTTCCTTTTGAATCGCTTGGCAATTCTCGCGGATTTCATCCAAGACTGCTCTTGAATGTAAGACTTCTGGGTCGATGGAATGATAGGGTTGCTTCGTAATGAAGAACATAATCACGGTTTTTTTAGAACCTGATTCCTTCATTTTACGATTTAGTATTTCCAAGGCATCGAGCGTGATGTCGTATCCCTTGTTTGAATATTCAAATCGGCCCGATGTAAATAAATAGAGTGTTTGGTCTAAATCAAATGCCTGGTTTTGAAAGAAATGACCCATGACAAAATCCGAAATTCGCTTTTTGTAAAGGGAATGCAAATTTTGATGTTCGTGCATCGCTGCAAAGCGTTGAATATTCAAGCCATTGGGTAAAATCAATTCGGGTATCCGACCTAAGAATGCGACACACTCTTTCGCGGTGATGTCGGAAACCGTGGTTAATACATCTGCCTTCTGAGCAGCGGCACGTTCGAAAGAAGCCTGCGCTTCAATACCGTAATGTACAGCTTCTTTATGCCAATCGAATTTGTCTAATACGTCGTAGAAATTAGGCACATTCCCAGCGAGGTAACGGCCCAACATGGTTGCGTGCGTTGTGAAAACGGTAGAAACCTTAACCTTATCCTTTTTTAGATCGGGGATACAGGTCGAGGCCATCCATTCGTGGAAATGGACGACGATGTCTTTTTTCGATTTGTTTTCTGTCGCGAATTGCGTCAAGAAAATGCGAATGAGTTCACCCAGCGCAATGGTTTGGTTGACCAATTCCTCTACGCCTAAGGTTGAAATTTTGTGGTTATCCCAGATTTTTCCTTTGATTGCGTCCACCTGATCGTAGATGGATGCGATATCAAACAACACAATTTTGGGTTTACCTGTTATTAACCAGTTTCCGTAATGGACTTGATAACCCAAGGCTCGCATCGTTAGAATAGCGCGTTCAACGGGCGTTTCTTCCGTTACAGGGAGGGCTTCAAATTCTGCTGCTGCCGTTTGTGGGAAATAAGGGCCCAATAATAAATAATCCTCACCCCATTTCTCCACCATGGAAGGTACCTTGGTCCGAATTACGGTGTAAATCCCACCCACTTGGTTGCAGGTCTCCCAAGCAACTTCCACTAAAAACTTTTTCTTTTCGGCTACTTTCTTCTCCATAAGCTACATGTATGAGGCACTCTCAATGACTTGCGTCAATCCGTTTTTTGTAATCGTATAACTAAATCCTTTTTGGATGGCATATGCGCCTACATCTCCTTTTTTGTTGATGGCCAAATAACCCACTTGAAATTCTTGGTATTTATATCGCTTGACTATTCGCATAATGGCTGCCTCGCAGGCCTGCTGGGGTGTCATGCTTTGCCGCATAAATTCGACAATTAAAAAGGAACCTAAGGTTTTCATGACAAATTCACCTAAACCTGTCGCACATGCTCCTCCCACTTCATCATCACAGAAAACGGCACCCCCGATGATCGGTGAATCACCTACACGGCCGTGCATTTTGAAGGCCATACCACTCGTTGAACAAGCTCCCGCGATTTCCCCCGCTTTACCTAGGGCAAGAAGTCCGATGGTATCGTGGCGTTCAATGTTAACTTTAGGCTCGTATTTGGCCACTTTTTTCCATTCTTCCCAGGCTTTCCGGGATTTATCGGTTAATAAATTTTGCGTTTTGAAACCTTGAGAAAGGGCAAATTGTAAGGCTCCTTCCCCCGAGAGCATGACATGGGGCGTTTTTTCCATGATTGCCCTTGCGACCGAAATGGGGTGCATAATTCCTTCTAAAAATGTAACAGAACCCGCATTTCCCAAATGGTCCATGATACAAGCATCCAAGGTTACATGGCCATCACGGTCAGGGTAACCGCCATAACCGACCGTTGTTTCTTCCGGATTTGCTTCAGGAACCCATGCGCCGGCTTCAACGCCATCCAGGGCTTTTCCTGTTTGTAATATCTTATCATATCCCGCTTTTGTACCTGCTTCATTTTTCCATGTGGCTATGATGACCGGTTCAGGGTTTTGCAATTTTACGGTGCTTGCAACCCCCAGTAAACTGGCCGTTTGTAAAAATGATCTTCTTCTCATGGATGTGGATTTAGCGAAATTTATTTAAAGTTAATTTATTTGTTGATTGTATAACTATTGCGTAAAATTGTCTTTCTAAAATAGAAAAAATTCTTTGAAAAATCATTAATCTCCTATCTATATCAACAAATGAAATTTATTAAATCTATTTTCCCTCTGATTTTGGCAATTTTAGTGACTGTCGGGTGGGGTCGATCTTGGGGAACAATACCTCCATTTGGTAAGTTATTAAGTCCATTTCATGGTTTTTGGGTGAATGCAGAGCAAGCAAGCTCAGAGGAAGTGAGTGAAGAGCTCTTGAAAATTCCTGGTTTGCAAAAACCGGTAAAAGTCGTGTATGATGAGATGGCTATTCCGCATATTTTTGCTGAAAATGATCACGATTTATACTTAGCTCAAGGATATATCACGGCAAAGGATCGTTTATGGCAAATGGAGTTTCAAACGCATTTTGCAGGGGGGCGAATTTCGGAGATTGTGGGCGAAAAAGGCCTTGCATCCGATCAATTTCAGCGCCGAATGGGTTCCGTTTACGGAGCTGAGCAGTCGTTTGAAGGCATGAAACAAGATCCGCTTTCCAAGGTTTCCCTAGAAGCTTATTCGGATGGAATTAATGCATATATCGCGAGTTTATCGGATCGCGATTTACCTTTGGAATATAAGTTGTTGGACTACAGACCCGAACCTTGGACACCTATTAAAAGTGCCTTGTTCTTGAAAAACATGTCCTTCGTACTAGCATCAGGGACAGATGATTTGAAAATGACGAACATTTTGCGTCAATACGGTCGGGAAGTTGCGGAAGATTTATTCCCCAATTATCCATTTGAGGAGAGTCCGATTATCCCTACGGGAAGTCCAATTGATTTTAAGCCCTTACCAATTCCCGCCGCTCCAAAAGATTTTGTGGGATTGGGCTCCGCCATGCAAACGCCTGAAAAAGATCCGAATATTGGTTCGAACAACTGGGCTGTTTCGGGAAATAAGACGGTTTCAGGAATGCCCATTTTGGCTAATGATCCGCACTTGACATTATCGTTGCCTTCAATTTGGTATCAAGTACAATTGGTTGCGCCGGGTGTCAATGTATATGGTTCCACAATGCCCGGAACTCCGAACGTAATCACGGGTTTCAATAAAAACATCGCTTGGGGCGTTACGAATGTAGGCTCGGATGTATTGGATTGGTATCAAGTGAAATTCAAGGATGCTTCCAAGCTGGAGTATTGGCATGATGGTCAATGGAAGAAAACCAAATTGCGAATTGAGACTTTTAAGATCAAAGGCAAAAAAGATTTTGTGGATACGGTTTTCTTCACGCACCATGGTCCGGTTGTTTATCTGACTCATGAAAAGCCGTTCCGTTCGAATATTCCGGTAGGTCACGCATTGCGCTGGATTGCGCATGAAAAGTCGCAGGAATTGACAACGTTCTACCAATTAAACCGTGCGAAAAACTATACGGATTACACGCAAGCATTGCGTTATTATTCAGCACCCGCTCAGAATTTCGTGTTTGCGAGTAATGAGGGTGATATTGCGCTATGGGTCAACGGTAAGTTTCCGTTGAAATCGAAATTACAAGGGAAATATTTAATGGATGGTACGGATGCCGCAGCTGATTGGAAAGGCTTCATCCCGCAGGCACACAATCCACACGTTAAAAATCCCGTTCGTGGTTTCGTTAGTTCGGCAAATCAGTTTTCTACGGACCCTTCTTATCCCTATTATTTAGGTTGGCAATATGCTCCCTCAGAACGAGGTCGCCGGATCAATGAGCGCTTAACGGCGATGCAAAAGGTGACGATTGATTCATTGCGCGGTTTGCAAAACGATAATATGAATATTCGTGCACGCAAATTATTGCCTTTATTAATGCGTTCTGTGAAATCAAACGACAAGGCATTGGGTGTTTTGAAATCTTGGAATTTACAGAATTCACCTGAGTCGATAGGTGCGAC
>CANGCD010000159.1 GCA_947452215.1 Cytophagaceae bacterium
ATTTAATTATACAGTATATCTTGTTGATATATTTTATGATTTAATTAGGATATTAATATAGTATATTTTTTTCAATTTAATGCCAATAACTGTTACACTTAGATAACAATTATATAACCGTTACGCATTGTAGATTAGCCGAGCCCCATATAGAATAGCACCGCGCACAGGCGCGCCCGCTAAATATGTTTTCAGTTCACCTTTTGTGTTTTCCCCTGTTGCACACAACTTATGAACTATTGTAACTAATAAAGCAAATTATCTTCAACAGTTACTGTGGATTCAATAGTTGAAAGTGGGTAGATTTCAGAGACAACGGACGATTATTTTTTGCAAGTCTATTTGCCAAAAAGATTTTTTTGCTCCGCATGAAATTGATGAAATCTGGATAACGTTTCCAGATCCTCGCATGAAAGATCGGGATGAGAAAAAACGTTTGACATTTCCTTTCTACCTGGAGAAATATTTGAGATTACTGAAGCCAGAAGGGATTATTCATTTGAAAACAGATTCCGAACCTTTTTTCGATTATTCTATGGAACAGTTTCGAGCATATGGATTACCTATTTTGGCTGAAACAAAAAATCTATATGAATCCGAATGGAATGAGGACCATTTTGGTATCAAGACCCGTTTCGAGAAAATTTGGTTTGATAAAGGATACTCGATAAACTATGCACGGATACAAAACAAAAAAGAGGCCTAAGCCTCTTTTTTGTTAATCAATATGTAATTGAAATTATCCAACACGTGCGATCAAATCAGCAGCACGAGAAGAATAACCAAATTCGTTATCATACCAACCAACAACTTTTACTAGGTTACCCATAGCAGTTGTCAATTTAGAATCCAAGATACAAGAGTGTTGGTTTCCAATGATGTCGATTGAAACGATTTCATCCGTTGTGAATTCCAAGATACCTTTCATTGGACCATCAGCAGCAGCTTTCAAAGCAGCGTTGATTTCAGCAACTGTAGCGTCTTTCTTCAAAACAACAGTAAAATCAGTTACAGATCCGTCTGGAGTAGGAACACGCATCGCGTTTCCGTCCAATTTACCTTTCAAGTGTGGCAATACTAAACCAACCGCTTTCGCAGCACCTGTAGAAGTAGGGATAATTGAATAAGCAGCAGCACGAGAACGACGTAAGTCGGAGTGAGGCGCATCTTGTAAGTTCTGATCAGCTGTATAAGCGTGAACAGTTGTCATAAATCCTTTTTCGATTCCGAACGCGTCATCCAAAACTTTAGCCATTGGAGCTAAACAGTTTGTTGTACATGAAGCATTTGAAATGATTGTCATATCATCAGTCAATGTATCATCATTAACCCCTAATACTACTGTAGGAATATCACCTTTAGCAGGAGCAGAGATAATTACTTTGCGAGCACCAGCAGTTAAGTGTTGGCCAGCACCATCTTGATCGATGAAACGACCCGTTGATTCTAATACTACATCAATTCCTAATGCACCCCAAGGCAATTGCTTAGGATCACGCTCAGCGAAAGCTTTAATGACGTGACCATTTACAGTAATGCTATCCGCATCAGAAGTAACAGTTCCGTTAAAACGTCCATGAACTGAATCATACTTTAATAAGTGTACTAAAGTAGCGTTGTCAGTTAAATCGTTAATAGCAACGATTTCTACATTTTCTTTTTCCAATAAACGACGGAAAGTAAGTCGACCGATGCGACCAAAACCATTAATGGCAACTTTAATTTTTTTCATTGAATGAATTAATTTGATTTCCTTAGTAAAAATCAAAAATAGCTTTTTCATTGAACAATTCCAAGAATATCGAAATAAAACCTCGATGTAATCGTTTTAAATACACAATTCAACAAATGTAAACGCATTATTTTTATTTAGCCAAATGGATAAATATGCGTTTTTTGACAAATTTTAACTCGGATACGTTTTTTATTCAAACATTTTTTGCATATTTGTATAAGCGAATGCTACGCGGATCCAGTGGGGCAGGGGAGTGACAGAATGTCATTTGTTCATTTTGCTAATTTCAAGCAACAATTTTCACAATATATAATTTTGTTCACATTATCAACCAACTGATAATCAATCATTTAGCTGATTAAAGTTTAAGTTAAATTTACCTGTGATTTTGTCACTAAAATTGTCTCTAATCTGACCTAGGCCGTTTTTATTTTCCTTTTCCATTTCGATAAAATCCTATTTATTGGTAATTTGCATCTTCAAATTTTGGATACTTAACATATGAATTCAGTAGAACAGATTATTTTATCGGCGTGGGACGCTCCCGAAACGAGAAATACGCCAGCAGTCATTGCTGCAATCGAAGAAGTTGTTGCAAAAGTGGATGCAGGCGAGTTACGAACTGCTGAACCCCTAGCAGATGGCAGCTGGCAAGTCAACGAATGGGTAAAAAAAGCAATCGTGATGTATTTCCCAATTCGTCAAATGGAAGTAAGTGAGGTCGGCATTTTCGAATACCACGATAAAATGCGTTTAAAGACAAATTATAAAGCATTGGGCGTACGCGTTGTTCCTCCTGCCGTAGCACGTTATGGCGCATTTTTAGCTAAAGGAACGATATTAATGCCATCTTACGTGAATATTGGTGCTTATGTAGACGAAGGAACGATGGTGGACACTTGGGCTACAGTTGGAAGTTGTGCACAAATCGGGAAACACGTACACTTAAGTGGTGGCGTAGGCATTGGTGGTGTATTAGAACCCCCTCAAGCTGCTCCAGTGATCATTGAAGATGGAGCTTTTATTGGTTCCCGTTGTATCGTGGTAGAAGGTGCTCATATCGGCAAAAAAGCCGTTTTAGGTGCTGGAGTTACCATAACAGGTTCTTCAAAGATCATTGATGTATCAGGTCCTGAGCCTGTAGAATACATTGGTTATGTACCTGAGAATTCTGTAGTCATTCCAGGATCGATTCAAAAGAACTTTCCAGCAGGAACCTATGGAGTACCATGTGCCCTGATTATTGGAAAACGCAAAGAGAGTACAGATTTGAAAACTTCATTGAATCAAGCCTTGCGTGAAAACAATGTGGTAGTCTAAACCAAAATCTATCCTTACCTTTATAACCCGGTTCAAACAACCGGGTTTTTTTTATGGAAAATGAATTAAAAATTGGTGAATACAATCACCTCCGCATTATCAAAGAAGTTCCTTTCGGTTTATACCTAGATGGGTACGAAGATGAAATCTTACTTCCTTTACAATATGTCCCAGAAACCTATGAAATCGATCAATTCATCGATGTATTCATCTACCGGGATTCGGAAGACCGAATTATTGCTACGACACTGAAACCCAAGGCTACCATTAATGAGTTCGCCTATTTAGAAGTTAAAGCCGTAACGCCCTTAGGCGTATTTATGGAATGGGGATTGGCTAAGGATTTATTTGTACCCTTCAGCCAACAGTTTCAAAAAATGTCGGTAGGTCGTTCTTACCTCGTATATATATACCTGGATGGCCAGACCGATCGTATTGTTGCATCCGCACGTGTAGAGAAATTTCTTCCAATCACGGATGGATCAGAGTTTACAATTGGAGACAAAGTGGATGCGATTCCTTTTGAACACACGGATCTTGGAATCAAATGCTTAGTAAACAATTGTAAAATTGGAATGTTATTCAAAAATCAAGTGTTTACAAATCTAACATTTGGCGAATCCACATCTGTATACATTGCTAACATCCGCCCGGATGGTAAATTGGATTTACGTTTGGAAGCCGTAGGAATGGTTCGCATTGATAGTCAAGCTGAGCGGATATTAGAAGCTATCAAGGAAAACAATGGGGTATTAATGTTACATGATAAGAGTCCAGCTGAGGAGATTTACCAACAATTCGGTATGTCGAAAAAGGACTTTAAAAAGGGAGTTGGTGCTTTGTACAAAAGTAAACTCATCGCATTACACAGTGATTGTATATCACTTTTGTAAATTACAATTGTAGCTTATTTTCGATTTGTTTTTGTTAATTTTTGATTTACTTTTGTAATGTTGTTTGTTTACAAAATACAATTATGAATTTAAGTGAGAAGATAGAATTGTTAATTAAGCGCAAACAGTTAAGCGCCTCTCAATTTGCCGATAAACTCGGAATCCCCCGCAGTAGTATTTCTCACATTTTATCTGGGCGAAATAAGCCGAGTTTAGATGTTGTACAGAAGATACTGCGGGTTTTTCCAGAGATTAGTGCAGAGGACTTATTGTTTGAAGATAGAAGCTTAGGCGCTTCACTTGTAACGAGTTCACCGAAAGAGGCAAGTGCTGGCATGCCAACTTCTCCTTCACTTTTTGATGCTGTTTTACCTACGCCCTCAGAATCGCCTAAAAATATTTTACCTGAACAAACGATCGTACAATCGAATCTCAGACGACCTAAAGAAACGGCAGTTTCCACTCGTCAAGAAGAGCCGTCTGATCCATCAATTCCTCAACGGTTAGAAAAGAGTATAGAGCGTGTATTGATTTTTTATACCGATGGTACTTTTTCAGAGAGTCGGCCGATGTAATATCGATTTCCCGACTTATCAACTTATCCACGACTTATCCACAGTTGTGAACAATTTGTTACAAACGAAAAACACTTATCCACATTTTTGTGTGGATAACTCTGAATAATGTGTACAAATGGTAAAATTGTTCACAATTTGATGAATATTTTCTCCTCGCATTAAGCCATTTGCCTAATAGAAATCCCTAAATAAATGCTTAATTTTAAGCATAATCACTGTTTTTATGCAAAAATTAGATTCTTTAAATCAAGTTGCCGAGTTCCATAAAACCTTTGGAGCGCCTATTTTAGCGCATCCAACTATTCCAAGTCCTGAGCGTTGTGCCTTGCGTGTAAGCTTATTGGCAGAGGAATTAGATGAATTAAAAGAGGCCATCGCAGCGAATGATTTAGTTGAGATCGCCGACGCATTATGCGATTTACAATATGTTTTGTCAGGTGCCGTTTTAGAATTTGGTATGGGCGAACGCTTTGTTGAGCTTTTCAACGAAGTTCAACGTTCCAATATGTCGAAAGCTTGCCAAAGCCTCGAAGAAGCGGAATATACAGTTAAATTCTACCAGGATAAAGATGGTACAGAAGCCGAAATCGTGGAAGAAAATGGTCTATGGAAGGTATATCGCAAGTCGGACAATAAAGTATTAAAATCCATCAATTACTCCCCAGCTGACCTCGTAAGTCTCCTTAAATAGATGATCAAAATCCTGCTAATCGAAGACGAACCCAAGACTGTTCAA
>CANGCD010000160.1 GCA_947452215.1 Cytophagaceae bacterium
GAAAGACGTTTCTTTTGGCCCCCAGATAACGTAGAAACTTGTTGGTCCCCATCCGGAATCCCTAATCGTGTGATGATTTGTTTGGCTCTTGCCTCGTAATCCCACGCATTATTAGCTTCCATCAAGGCAAAGGAATCTTCCAATTCTTGTGGATCACCTGAAAGCATGGCTTTTTCGTAGGCTTTAATAGCTACGGCACTAGGTAAATCATCGGAGAACAAATAATTCAATACACGTTCATTCTCCTCAAAAAAAGGATTTTGCGGAAGGTAACCTACACGGATTCCTTTGCGGATGGTAATCTTGCCTTCATCCGGAGATTGCATGCCCATGATGGATTCCATCAGGGTGGTTTTGCCCGTTCCATTTTTCCCAATGAGCGCTACTTTTTCGCCTTTTTGCAAGCCGAAAAATAGGTTTTTAAACACCCAGCGTTCGCCAAGATTTCGCGAAATATTCTCCGCCGATAGATAATTCATAAGGTATTAGTCGTTTGCTTCTGCAGCCTCTTCACGCATTTTTCTGCGCAATACTCGGCCCGAAACGATGATGCTGATCTCGTACAATCCGAATAACGGAAACGCGACTAGCAATTGGGAAATCACATCCGGTGATGGCGTTATAATTGCCGCTACCAACAAGATGACGATTAAGGCATGTTTACGGTATTCACGCATAAACGATGGCGTTAAAATGCCAACCTGCGATAATACGAAGGCAATCATGGGTAACTGAAAGGTTAGGCCACATGCGAGCGTCAACATAGACAATAACGAGATATAATCGTTGATGTCGAATTGATTTTGAATGGATGGGTCCAACTTGAAATTTGCCAAGAAATTGATGGCCATAGGAGCTACCACGAAGTATCCAAATGACACGCCGATGAAGAACAGCATAGATACCCAGAAAACGGCACCACGTGCTGCTTTTAGTTCTTTTGATTTAAGACCTGGACGAATGAATCGCCATACCTCATAAAATGCATATGGAAAGGCGAACATCAATCCCACAATAATCGATTGCGTTAAGGCCATCATGAATTGCCCAGAAACTTCACGTGACTGAAGAATAAAGTCGGCCTGTTGCATACAAAGACTTGTCATTCCTGTCACATCTGCCAATCTGCATAGAACCTGATTCGTCCAAAAGTCCACTTTAGTAGGCCCCATGATGACAATTCCAAAAATTTCGTTTCGGAATATCCAGGCAGCAATGGTAAAAATCAAGATAGAGGCGATGGACCGGATGATGTGCCAGCGCAACTCTTCCAGGTGATCGAGAAAGGACATTTCGGTCCCATCTTTCTCCTCGTCTAATTCATCGTCCCAATCTTGATCTAACGCCATTTTCGTATATTATAGATATAATGGGAATTGTTTAACCCATTCATTTACTTCTCCTTTAATTGTTTTTAAAACTGCTTCGTTGTCGTGGTTCATCAAAGCCTTGTCTACCATCTCAACGATTTGAGACATGTCTGCTTCTTTCAATCCACGCGTTGTCATCGCCGCAGTTCCTACACGCATACCTGAAGTAACAAATGGAGATTTGTCATCGAAGGGTACCATGTTTTTGTTAATCGTGATATCAGCTTGGATCAATGTGTTCTCGGCTAATTTACCGCTCAATCCTTTTGGACGTAAGTCGATTAACATTAAGTGGTTGTCTGTTCCGCCAGAGATAATATCATATCCTTTCGCCAAGAAAGCCTTCGCCATCGCTTGTGCGTTTGACTGAACCTGTTTCGCATACGTTTCGAATGTTGGGGTTAATGCTTCACCAAATGCAATTGCTTTTGCCGCAATCACGTGTTCAAGTGGCCCACCTTGTGTTCCTGGGAACACGGCGCCGTCAAGACATGCCGACATTAATTTCAAGTCACCTTTCAAGGTTTTGAAACCGAACGGGTTTTCGAAATCATTGCCCATCATGATCAAGCCACCACGAGGTCCACGCAATGTTTTGTGGGTAGTTGTCGTAACGATGTGGCAATGTTGCATCGGGTTGTTCAACAATCCTTTCGCGATTAATGCAGAAGGATGAGAGATGTCGGCTAATAAAATTGCGCCCACTTGATCTGCAATCGCACGCAAACGCGCATAATCCCAATCACGTGAATAAGCTGACGCACCGCAAATAATCAATCTTGGTTTTTCTTTCAAAGCCGTAGCTTCTACTTTATCCCAGTCGATCAATCCAGTTTCTTTTTCTACACCGTAGAAGAAAGCTTGGAAGTATTTTCCTGAGAAGTTTACCGGAGATCCGTGTGATAAGTGACCGCCATGCGACAAGTCAAATCCTAAAATTTTATCACCTGGATTTAAAAACGAAAGAAAAACAGCTGCATTTGCTTGTGCACCTGAGTGTGGTTGCACGTTGGCCCAAGCCGCACCAAATAATTTTTTAGCACGTTCAATCGCCAAAGTTTCTACCTCATCCACAACTTCACAACCACCATAATATCGCTTGCCTGGAAGGCCTTCCGCGTATTTATTCGTCAACACGCTTCCTTGCGCTTCCATCACTTGTGGGGATGTGAAGTTCTCGGACGCAATTAACTCAATCCCGAATTCTTGTCGGTGAGCCTCTTGACTAATCAATGAAAAAATTTCGTTGTCTCTTTGGGTTGGAAATGTGCTGGCAGCCATGAATATTAGATGTTCTTGATTTCGTATTTTAAGGGTGTAAAATTACGTTTTTTTATCTGAATAGAAAAACGATAAACAGGTAAACAGTGTAGATAAACAGCAGGTATAAATCCCAGCAAAAAAATGTAATTTTGAAGACATTAATTTTCGAACAAATGAAATTAAAATTCTTAGCGCTGTTCTTATTCTTTTCGGTTCAGCTTTTCGGGCAAAAAATTACCCCAGCAAAATGGTCGTGGACTTTATCGCCCGCACAACCTGCTCTAGGACAAGAAGCCGAATTGATTTTTAAGGTAGCGATTGATAAAGGCTGGTATTTATATTCGTCAGATTTTGATAAGGAATTAGGACCTGTGGTGACCACGGTTACGTTGAAGTCGGGATTAGGCGTCGAGGCCATAGGTCCTCTGAAAGCGATTAATCCGCATAGTAAAGAAGACAAAGAGATTTGGGGAGGCACTTATACCTATTTTACGGACAACGCTGAGTTTCGCCAAAAGGTAAAAATCACATCTGAAAATTGGATGATTGATGGGTCATATGATTCTCAAACCTGCTCGAATGAGAGTGGTCTTTGTGTGCCGATCAAAGGTAATTTCAAGATTTCAGCATCGCAAGACTCAAAAAAAAAAGCCTCTGATGTAGCCGGGGGAGGATTGATTGAGTTCTTTTTTGTGGCATTAGGTGCTGGATTATTAGCACTATTGACCCCATGTGTTTATCCCTTAATTCCGATGACGGTTAGTTTCTTCACGAAGAAACAGGGAGGAAAGCGACTTGCTTTCTTGTATGGTTTGTTTATTGTCTTGATTTATGTGTTTTTCGGTACGATACTTGCCTTCTTTGCAGGAGCTAGTTTTGCAAATTTCTTGAGTACGCATTGGATTCCCAATTTACTTTTCTTCGTCATTTTCATCTTTTTTGGAATCTCTTTCTTAGGAGCATTTGAAATCGTTTTGCCTTCGGGTTTAGTGAATTCAGTGGATGCCAAATCGGATAAAGGCGGATTGATGGGCGTGTTCTTCATGGCCTTTACCTTAGTATTAGTATCCTTCTCTTGCACAGGGCCCTTAGCGGGTTCCATTCTGATTGCTGCTTCTCAAGGCGTTTTCTTGAAACCGATTATCGGGATGTTGGGCTTTTCATTAGCCTTCGCTATACCTTTTACCTTGTTTGCCATTTTTCCGGGATTCATGAAGTCCTTGCCAAAATCGGGTAATTGGATGAATGAGGTGAAGGTTGTTTTGGGTTTCTTGGAAATCGCGCTAGCATTTAAGTTTTTAAGTGTAGCGGATCAAGTTTACCACTGGCATTTACTAGATCGCGAGATTTTCTTAGCGATTTGGATTGCAGTATTCACAGCCTTGACTTTGTATTTATTTGGAAAGATTTCCTTGCCGCATGATGGTCCTGCTAAAAATTTGTCGGTGCCCCGTACATTATTTGCAACAGCTGTCTTGGCTTTCGTTATCTACTTGATCCCGGGCATGTTTGGTGCCCCTTTAAAAGGTTTATCGGGTTGGTTGCCTCCATTGAGTTCACAGGATTTTAAGGGATCAGGCACAAGTGTAGCAGCTCCAGTGAAAACGGATCAGGGACAAAAGAAATATGCCGACTTCCTTACTCTCCCATTAGGTCTTCAAGGATTCTTTGATTTTGAAGAGGCGAAGGCTTATGCCTTAAAAGTCAATAAACCCCTTTTCATTGACTTTACCGGCCATGGCTGTGTGAATTGCCGGAAGATGGAAGAGAATGTATGGTCGGACCCTCAAGTACTTAAACGCCTTCAAGAGAAATATGTTGTAGTGGCGCTTTACTGCGATGACAAGACTGAACTACCAGCAGAGCAATGGTTCGTTTCGAAAGTAGATGGCCAAGAAAAGAAAACCTTGGGCGATCAGAACCTTGATTTTCAAATCGCGCGCTTCAATTCAAATGCACAACCCCATTATGTTTTATTGGACCCGCGGAATGATGCAGCTCCCATGGTGAAGCCTGTTGCTTTTGATGCTGAAATCAGCCATTTTGTTTCTTTCTTAGATCAAGGTTTAGCGATTTATCAAGCCGCGAAATAATGCAGTGGGGAGCCTATTTTGCGGTAATGGCCGCATCGTCGATTAAATTTGTTGCAGGGCCCTTGACGGGTTTTGGTTTGGGGCTTTCCATGCTCGAAACGATACTTTGTACTTGGATAGGCATGATGACAACGGTGACGATTATGTTGACGATGGGCCGCTTTATCGTGCAGCAAATTTCTCGTATCCGCGTTCAAAAACCCAAGTTGTTCTCCGGCCGAGCTCGTTATGCCGTTCGTGTATGGCAGCGTTTTGGGATTAAGGGAATCGCGGTGATGACACCTTTATTATTCACTCCCATTGGTGGAAGTTTATTAGCCTTATCCTTCAAGGTGCCTACACCCCGAGTATTGTTTTATATGGCCATATCGGGAGTTTTCTTTGCTGTCGTGTTTACGGTCATGTTCTACCAGTTGACCTTCATCCGGGATTTAATCCTGCACTAAGGCGCATAAAAAAAGCCGATCAACGATCGGCTTCATTCTCAAAATATATTGGTAA
>CANGCD010000161.1 GCA_947452215.1 Cytophagaceae bacterium
CACGTAATTGGGCACCTCAATTGAAAATCGGCTTGACTTTATTAGCTATTGGTGTTGTTCTAGCTGTTTTTGGATTGGGTTTTGTGGGAGGGTTATCTGCCCTAATCGGTCTATTATTTACGATTGTTGGTCTTTTAGTTACTTATTAAATGAAGCCTTCGCTGGTTTTTTTACATGGTTTCGGCGAAGATGCACGAATATGGGAAGATTTTATCCTGGGGCGTTTTGCCGAATATAAGTTGCTAATTCCTAATTATGCTGATTGGTCGGATTGTTTGACCATCGCTGATTATGCTCGGAAAATTGACGCTTCCCTTCCTGAAAATCAACGTTTTGTTTTGATAGGACACTCCATGGGAGGTTACATTGCATTGGAACTAGCGAAACAATTTCCCGAACGTATTCAAGGTGTGGTGATGCTGCATTCAACCTTTTTACCTGATTCTCCCGAGAAACAATTGCAGCGGGATAAGACTGCCTCCTTCATTCAGGAACATGGTTCCGAAATCTTCATACGATCGTTTGTGTCTAATTTATTTGCTCCGCTATTTGTAGCGGGTCATCAAGTTCTCATGCGCCAAATAGCCGAGCGTTATGTTTCGCTTCGTAAGGAAGGTTTAATTTCGTCTACCTTAGCCATGAAAGTTCGCCAGGATATGCGTTCGTTTGTGCAGGCAACCGAAATTCCTTTTTTATTCGTGCTGGGTGATATGGATCCTATGATTCCTATTGACTCGATTGTGGAGGGAATTGCAGGGAAAGACCAACATAAATATGTAATTTTATCAGGTGTTGCCCATCAGGGATGCTATGAAGCACCCGAGGAAACCTTTGAAGCGATTAACCAATTTGTAAACGAGTTGCATGTCTAAGATTATCGTAGCCCTTGATGGCTTTTCTTCTTGCGGAAAAAGTACAACGGCTAAACGTGTAGCTGCCAAATTGCACTATGCATTTGTGGATACAGGCGCCATGTATCGTGCTGTTGCCTTGTATTTTCACCGAAATCAAATTGACATAAGTAATGCCCAAGCCATTACGGATGCATTGCAACATATTGATATTTCCTTCGAATTTAATGTGCAGCGCCAAGCCTCAGATACGCTTTTAAATGGGGAAAATGTGGAAGTTGAGATTCGTAAAATGTATATTTCCGAAATGGTGAGCCAAGTCGCAGCCATCACAATTGTTCGTCGGGCCATGGTCGCTCAGCAGCAAAAAATGGGTAAGAAGAAAGGACTTGTGATGGATGGACGCGATATTGGTACGGTTGTTTTTCCTGAGGCCGAGGTAAAAATATTCATGACAGCGCAGCCACATATTCGTGCTCAGCGCAGGAAATTGGAATTATTACAAAAAGGAGAGGACTTACCTTTAGAAGATATCATTGAGAATTTACGCATGCGAGATGAAATCGACTCAAATCGAGAAGAAGGGCCTTTGAAGCGTGCGGATGATGCCATAGATCTAGATACTTCTTTTCGTAGCATGGATGAACAAGTAGATTTTGTTCTTGAACAAGTTGAACGGGTCAAACGTGAACTTAAATAAGCCCTATTTACTGGTAGGTCAAGGTCTTGCAGGTACCGTGCTTGCTCACCATTTTCTACAGGCCAATATCCCTTTTCAGATTTGGGATTCGCCCCAGCATTTTAATTCATCTTATGCCGCAGGAGGTGTTTTCAACCCTGTAACGGGCCGAAAACTCGAAAAAACGTGGTTGGCCGATGAATTATTTGATTATTTATTTCCTTTTTACCAACAAGTTGAAAAGACTTTAGGTATACCTTTTTTTTATCCCATGCCCTTATTTCGTCCTTTTGCAAATGATGAGATGAAGCATTGGTTGCTGGAAAGAAAAGATCAAATTCAGCATGCATTTTTGGATTGGACGGAAGCAGGCGTTTGGGTCAAGCAAGCGGGTTGGGTGGATGTAGCGAGTTTATTGCGGCACTCCAAATCCTATTTTGAACGTCTTGGTATTTATTCAGAGCGGACATTTAAGGCAAAAGATGGACATGATTTTGAAGCCATCATATATTGTGAAGGTTTTCATGCCGCGCAAAATCCTTTGTGGGAAAAACTCCCATTCCTTCCTGCCAAAGGGGAATTAATGCGATTTCAATCTTCCGAACCCTCGCGCGAATTTATCCTAAACAAGAACGGATTTATTCTTCCGCTACCTGATGGAGCGTTCAAAGTAGGGGCGACCTATCGATGGGATGAGTTCACTCAATTGCCTACCGACTCGTCACGCGAAGAACTCAAAACGAAATTAGCCAGTATGGGAGTAGCGCACTATGCGCTTTTAGACACCTTTGTGGGCGTTCGACCTGCGACACAAGATCGCCGTCCTTTTATCGGGATGTTGTCAAATCAGCTAGGTATTTTCAATGGATTTGGTTCAAAAGGCGTTTCATTAAGTCCCTATTTTGCCCATGCCTTTATTCAAGAATTAAATGGAATAAAAGAACTTGATTTCGAAGTCTCAATTCATCGCTATTCGCATTTATTTTCGGTATAAATCCTTAAATTTGATTTTGTGTAAGATCGCTTAGGATGCGCTATTTTCGTTTTCTCCTTTTTGGTATTTTTTCACTTCTATGGGTGCCTGTTTTGCGCGCTCAGGAATTCTTTCCGAGTCAGCGCACTTGGGAGAAAACACGCATTCAATATCAAAAATTTACGTGGAAATATTTGGCAAATCAGAATTTTGAAGTGTATTATTTTGGTAAAAATGAAGCATTAGCCAGAACTACCTTGCAGATTTTGGATGGTGAATTTCAGCGAATTACGAGCCTTCTTTCCTATACTCCTTATCAAAAAACACGTATTTTTGTTTATCCATCTGGTAGTGAGTTAGCGCAATCGAACAGTGGAATTAGTTATGCGGATGCCCAAGAAGCGATGGAGGAGAATCGAGCTAAGTTTCGCATCGAAATTGCTTTCCAAAATCAATATCAGGATTACCGGAACCATTTGTTAAAACAATTGGCCCATGTGTATTTGCATGATATCCTCTATGGGGGAAGTATAAAAGATGCCTTGCAGAGTTCATTGCTACTGTCGGTTCCGGAATGGTTTAGCGCTGGTCTGGCGGCCTATGTAGCTACAGGTGAAACGGCTGAGATGAATCAATATATGTTTCAAGTTGTTGTTGCGAATAAAGTTCGAAAGCCTGTTTTGGCTCGGGGTTTAGAGGCCGAGTATATAGGTCAATCCATTTGGTCTTACATTTCAAAAACTTACGGAGCTAGCCAAATTGGTAATATAGTTAATTTGACTCGTATCATACGAAATGAGCAGTCGAGTATTTCAAGCACTTTACGAAAACCCATTGCCAAATTTTTGAAGGAATGGTTTGATTTTTATGTTAGTGAAGCGAAACAATACGAAGTCAATGTCCAAGATGTCTCGAAAAAGACGCTTTTTTCACTTGATGTAACCAAGGGCGAACAGTTGCGAGAATTTCAATTAAGCCCTGATGGTCAATGGTTAGCTTATGTCTTAGACGATGCGGGGCGATACCGATTGATGTTGAAATCCTTAACATCCAGTACAACCAAGGAGATTTTTCGGACGGGTTTAAAGGATCCTTTACGTGTGGAGAGCGGTGTTGTACCGATCATTCAATGGTCCAACAAACTCGATTTGTTTATATTATATCATCAAGAGGGGAAAAATTACCTGAACACCTATCAGTGGGCGAAACAATCCCTGCGTTTGTTGAGCAAACGTTCGATGGGGGATACCCGATTTTTGGATTTTGAATTGAATGCAAACGCTCAACAAATGTTGGTTCGCTCTTTCAAACAAGGCCAGGTTGACGTAGGTGTTTACGACCTTCGACGCAATCGGCTAACATCGATTACACAGGATAATAATCAGGAAACAGATGCACATTGGTGGGGAAATGCTGGTGATGTGATTTATTTGACTGATCGAATATCTGATAGTACCTATGTAAAGGAAAAGGGTATGCTGACAATGATGCATTGGAGCCCTGAAGATCCAGGGAATCCTAGGCCTTTGTTTTTGCACAAAGGTTTGGTTCATCAAGTTCGGCCTATCTCGGATTCACTTATTTATTTTTTGAATGAAAGTCCCGGTGGCCAAGAGCTAGTCTCCTATCATACCTCGGATAAAAAATTATATCAAACCATCGTGAAGTCGGGCGATTGGTCAAGTTTTCAATGGGTGAAAGATGTACTCGTCGTAAAAAATCGTTTTGTACTACAAGATCAAATGCAACAACTTTCGGCTTCGCAGGTGACAGCTTTGCCCGCTTATTTGTGGTATCCGATGTTGCCAGATACCGCCCAAGTTGTTGCGCCAGTCATTGCTAATGAAGAAAATAAACGGTCAACAGACATACGAAAATCAAGAATTGAACGTCAGCAAGCCTTGCGGTTGCGAAAAGATTCGAATCGATTGCTAGGACCTCTAGATTATCAGAATTCATTTGTAATCAATGGTTCGGAAGGGAGTTTTAAGATTGATCCGATTCGGGGTTTGGGATACAGCATGGATTTGAAAATGAATGATTTGATGGAAAATCATTTATTGAAAGTGGGGGGCTATGTTTCAGCTAATATCAAAAATGTGGATTTATGGGGTGAATATGCATATTTAGCCAATAAAGTCGACTGGACACTTCGGGTGGATCGAAAGATTTTGGATCAGGAAACGGAATTGAATTCCCAAAAAATACGTTACAATCGCGTTGAATTGAAAGCGGTTTATCCTTTTAATTTGTTGAGTAAATTGAGTCTTTCGGGAATGTTTACGAGTAATCGGGCGATTGATCAATACAACTTGAGTACGCCTGAAGATGTTTCTTCGTACGTTGGGGGCCGACTAAGCTACACTTTTGATAATACGGTGCATACGGCTGAAAACTTACAAACCGGATTCCGGATGTTTACGGGTGTTGAGTTTCAAAAATCCTTGCAGCAACAAGCTTTTACACGTTTTACCTTGGATGCGCGGCATTACCTGAAAATCACAAATAGCCTGTTTCTTGCTACACGGATATCTGGATCTCATGCTGTTGGCGGTGCTGCGACGCAAACTCTTTTGGGTGGCATGGATAATTGGTTATTTATTGACCGGGAAGCACGGAATAAGGAAAACCCGTTAGG
>CANGCD010000162.1 GCA_947452215.1 Cytophagaceae bacterium
GGTGCGGATGACTTTCGGGTAGCCCAACAAAATAACATTCCCGCCATCTTCGTCCAAGATGCAAACGGGAAGGATGTGCCTTTGGTGAACCGACAAGGTTGTTTTGTTCAAGAGGTGACAGATTATGCCTTAGAGCCCGTAAAAGAGGCGTATTTAAGTGAAGACGAAAAAGAAGCGGCCAAAATCAAGCAAGGCCGTGATAAATATTTATCCGTTGATGAACGCATTGCCATCCAACTAAAAACGGAAAACAAGGCATTTAACGTTCAGAAATTTGATCACCCGTATCCACATTGCTGGCGTACGGATAAGCCGGTATTGTACTATCCATTGGATTCGTGGTTCATCAAAACTACGGCGGTGAAAGATAAATTAATCGAATTGAATAATACGATTAATTGGAAACCGGAGTCTACGGGTACCGGACGTTTCGGAAACTGGTTGGAGAACCTGGTTGACTGGAACTTATCCCGCTCACGTTATTGGGGAACACCATTGCCTATTTGGCGCGCAGAAGATGGTTCAGAGGAGTTGTGTTTTGGTTCGGTTGAGGAGTTAGCCCAAGCATTAGCAAAGGCAATCGATTCAGGAAAATTAACAACGGAACAGCGCAACGGAAACGAAGCGTTTATTGCAGCAGTGAAGGCAGGCGAGGCGGATTTACATCGTCCGTATGTGGATAATATTTTTGTATTAAGTCCATCGGGTGTTGTGATGGCGCGCGAGGCGGATTTAATTGATGTTTGGTTTGATTCAGGTGCGATGCCTTTCGCGCAATGGCATTATCCATTCGAGAATCAAGATATTTTCAAACAGTCATATCCGGCAGATTTTATCTCAGAAGGGGTTGATCAAACGCGTGGCTGGTTCTTTACGCTCCATGCGATTTCTGTGATGGTAGAGGAGTCGGTGGCGTTTAAAAACGTCGTTTCGACCGGTTTGGTCTTAGATAAGAATGGCAATAAAATGTCCAAACGTTTGGGCAATGCGATTGACCCATTTGATACGCTTTCGAAATATGGGGCGGATCCTACGCGCTGGTACATGATTACCAATGCGCAACCGTGGGATAACTTGAAATTTGATTTAGCAGGTATTACCGAGGTACGTAATAAGTTTTTTGGTACGCTGACAAATACCTATAATTTCTTTGCCATGTATGCGAATTTGGATGGGTTTATTCCGGATTCAAATGGCGTTAATTTGGCTGATTTGACGGAATTAGATCGTTGGGTTCTTTCTAAGTTGAGCAGCCTGGTTGCGGAGGTTGATGAGGCATATGCAACTTATGAGCCTACGAAGGCGGGACGTGCGGTACAGGATTTTGTGTGTGATCATTTGTCCAACTGGTATGTTCGCTTGTCACGCCGCCGCTTCTGGAATCCGGAGGATACGAACCAAGGGATTTCGGCCGATAAGGCTGCTGCTTATCAGACCTTGCATACATGTTTAACCACGGTGGCGCAATTGATGTCACCGATCGCTCCTTTCTATGGCGATTGGTTATACAAGAATTTAACAGGTGCAAGTTCTGTGCATTTGACAGATTTTGTTCAAGTGAATCCTGCTTGGCAAAATGCGGATTTAGAAGGTTCGATGGACATGGCACAACGCATCTGTTCCTTGGTTCACTCGATTCGCAAGGTGCATAAATTAAAAGTGCGCCAGCCTTTAGCTCAGGTTTTGGTACCTGTTTTACAGGAGTCGGCACGTGAGCAAATTCGGAAAGTTGAGGATTTAATTAAATCGGAAGTTAATGTGAAGTTGGTGAATTACCTCGACGACGCATCCGGTGTATTAAGCAAGAAAGTGAAGCCCAATTTCAAGGCCTTGGGTCCTAAATTTGGTAAAGATATGAAGGCCGTAGCGGAGGTAATCACGGGCATGAGTTCAGCTGATTTAGCGCAAATAGAAACCTCAGGTGCTGCGACATTACAAGGATTTGACATTGCCTTGGCCGACATCGAAATCGTTACGGAAGATATGCCTGGGTATTTGACAGCCTCAGAAGGAGGTTTAACGATTGCCTTGGATAATACCTTGACGCCGGAATTGGTTCTAGAAGGTATGGCTCGTGAAATTGTGAATCGTATTCAAAATCTACGGAAGGATTCTGGGTTTGATGTGGTCGATAAAATTTCGATTGCCATTGAGGAAGGTCCTGCTGCTTGGATGCAAAGTATTCAAGACTTTGGTAGCTACATTCAGCAAGAAGTTCAGGCCTTGAGCATTACGATTTCGCCTGCTTTAACGGGAGAAAAATCAGAACTTGTGATGGATGATACAAGTTTATTCGCGCAAATTAAGGTCATTAACTAATCGAAAATGGTATTCAATTCCCTACAGTTTTTAGTATTTTTTGGGATTGTAACGTCTGCCTATTTTTTATTGGCGCATCGTTTTCGGTGGATGCTTCTTTTAGCCGCGTCTTGTTATTTCTACATGGCGTTTGTGCCTATATATTTGGTTATTTTGTTGGTAACCATCGTGATCGACTATTGGGCTGGTATTTATTTAGAGAAGTTCGAAGGCCAAGCCAAAAAAATATTTCTCGCGTTTAGCCTGCTCGCGAATATTGGGGTCTTGGCCATTTTCAAATATTATGGATTCATTGCGAGTAATCTTTTTCATGTAAGTCAGATTTTCGGACATGCGGTTCAACTCCCTAGTCTGTCCATTTTACTTCCTATTGGCTTATCCTTTCATACCTTTCAGGCGATGAGTTATACCATTGAGGTGTATCGTGGAAATCAGCCAGCGGAGCGAAATTTTGTGATTTACAGTTTATATGTGATGTTTTATCCGCAATTGGTGGCAGGACCTATCGAGCGTCCGCAGAATTTATTGCACCAATTTTATGAGCGTCATACGTGGGATAGCCATCGCGTCAAGGCTGGTTTGTTGCAAATGCTCGAAGGTATTTTTAAAAAAGTTGTCATTGCAGATCGTTTAGCGATTTTGGTCGACTCCGTTTATGCTTCTGTCGGTACGCAATCCAGAGGTCATTTAATCTTAGCGTCCATTTTTTATTCCTTCCAAATCTACTGTGACTTTTCGGGTTATTCGGACATTGCCATCGGAGCCGCGCGTGTGATGGGATTTAATTTGATGGACAATTTTAAGGCACCCTATGCGGCAAAATCAGTCCCTGAATTTTGGCGTAAATGGCATATATCGCTTTCTACCTGGTTTAAAGATTATGTGTACATCAGTCTAGGCGGAAATCGGGTTTCGATACCCCGCTGGTATTTGAACATCATGGTGGTCTTTATCATATCAGGATTGTGGCATGGGGCTAGTTGGAATTTCGTCATCTGGGGCTTTTTGCACGGACTTTTCCAATTGATTGGCTTTATGATTAATCGGAAATTCCCAACATTAGCTGCCGACCAAACGAAGAGCATTGTGGGAGTCGCGTTCTATCGACTATTGACTTTTGTTCTCGTTAATTTCGCGTGGGTGTTTTTCCGATTGGTACATTTCTCCGAGATTAAGCAATATTTCACGCAATTGTATTTAGACGTTCCCACAATCGGGGGATTGCGTATGCAGACGAATGAAATTGTATTCAGTTGTTTGTTGATTTTGGGTCTGTACTTGTGGGACCTAAAGGATTTAGCATTACGAAATTTGCCTAGTAAATATTTTTTCTTCCTGGTACCTTTCTTGGTGTTTTTTATCTA
Organism: Cytophagaceae bacterium; assembly: GCA_947452215.1. GTDB lineage: Bacteria > Bacteroidota > Bacteroidia > Cytophagales > Spirosomataceae > Aquirufa. The sequence goes on from CANGCD010000162.1 coordinate 3,684, forward strand.
TTTCTTTGGGGTATTTAGTTTGAAACAGTTTATCTATTTTCAATTTTAATGAGAAAATTCATTGCCCTATTCGTGTTGTTTTTATTTGCTGCTGCCCTTATCATGAGCAGCTCAAATACGGGTATGGCTTGGTTAACCAAACAGCGCTATGCACCTGACGCACTTCTAGGTTCTGATAAATATACCTATGGAGATTTGTTTGGGATATCGTATTTACCCGCGTTTAAAAAAGTAAAAGATACTTCGCCTGTATCTCCTCCGGTTTTATCGGCAGCTAGGAAAGACCTTTCCTTGTATGTAATTGGGGATAGTTATTTTTATAGTTCGTTCGAACAGGTTCCTGATTACTTTGAACGTACGAAATCGCTTACTTTCTATAAGTGGGATGATCGTCCTGTGCAATCCTTTAAACTGCCTCAAGACTCAACGCGCAAAGTGTTGTTAATTGAATGTGTGGAGCGGAATGTGTTGAATGTTGTGAATCCCCAACGGGTTCAAGCCGTTTTTGAATTGCCGGTTCAGGAATCTCCTAAACCCGCTGTGGGAAGGCTAAACGACGTGATTCGCGAGATGTTGTATCATCCCACCTTGGAGGAGAATCTATCTTTTGCCTTGTTTGATATCTCGGTTTTTTCCGTTTTTAAGGAGTTGAAAGCTTCGTTTAATCAAGCGTTTTTTGGAAGGTCTCCTAGTGGCGTTGTCCTATCGCAGTCCAAGGATTTTTTGTATTTGGAACAAACAGTTGATACCGCGGCCACGGGTAGTTCATTTAAACCTATCTCCCCAAAAACCTATTTGGATTTAATCCAACAGATGCGATTGATTGAGTCGTATGCGAAAAGTATCGGATTTGATGAGGTTATTTTCTCTTTTATCCCGAACCCTTCATCTGTTTTGTTGACGGAAGGTAGGGCCTATAATCAATTTGTACCTGAAGTCGCTCGATTAGGCGGTCATGATTTGCGGGTTATAGATCCAACGCACGCATTGAGCAAAAACGCGAAAGCTAATTTTTTTCATAATGATTCGCATTGGAATAAGAAGGGGGCTCAAATTTGGCTAGATTTATTAAATGCACGCCTCTTAAGCTTGCCGAAGTAATAAATCTATGCGGATCGCCCTACATTGTACGAATCGGAATTATGTGGTCTTTGCGGCGATAAGCCTGATCTTCTTTATGATTAGTTTTTCGAAGCCTGCCTTTGGCCAAAAGGGCAAGACGCTTCAAAGTCCGATATCGTCAGAGGCGATGTTCCAAGAAGGGATGCGGCACTACATCACGGAGGATTTTGCAGAGGCCATTTTGGTTTGGGAAAGTTTAGTGAGTACAATGCCCAATGAACCTGCGATTGCTTTTTATTTGGCGAAAGCCCATTTGGCCGAAA
>CANGCD010000163.1 GCA_947452215.1 Cytophagaceae bacterium
CTTATTTAGACGTTGCTACCCCCAAACAATTCGTTAATAAGACGACTGGCGCCATTTGGTCTCAAGGGCAGCCCTTCGATGATCAAACCGTTTTTTCCAAAGGGGATTTTCGTCCTATCTCATACGAATGGGGTGTAACCTATTCTGGGATGTTGGAATTAAGCCGCATCACGGGTTCTCCTAAATACAAGGAATATGTTTTCAATCGCTTAAACTTAATCGCTTCAGCGATTCCTGCGGCGCAGAAAAACGAGTCGAAACACGTCTTACACGGCTTGATTCATCCGAGAGCGTTGGATGATATCGGTGCGATGGGAATGGCCGTTATCAAAGCGAAAAAGGCAGGTTTTACGACGGATATGTCCTTTGTTACCAAACGTGCCTCCGATTTTATCTTAAAAGAGGAACACCGTTTACCAGACCGCACGTTGGTTCGCATTCGTCCCTTGCATCACACGATGTGGTTAGACGATGTTTATATGGCGATTCCAGCCTTATTGCAGTTAGGCGAACATGAGGAGGCGGTATTTCAATTTAATGCCTATCGTAAGCGCATGTTCAATCCCAATTTGAATATTTACATGCATGGCTATTTGGTCGATGCGGAAGAACATCCGGAGTTTCATTGGGCTCGGGCCAACGGTTGGGCTCTCTTAACGACATGTGAAATGCTTGAGTTTTTGCCGGCGAATCATCCGGCCCGACCGGAGATCTTGAAGCAGTTGAAGCTTCATCTAAAAGGATTAATGTCTTTCCAAGATGGTACAGGTTTTTGGCATCAGTTGATTGATAAAAATGATTCCTATTTAGAGACTTCTGCTACGGCAATTTATACGTACGTGATTGCTAAGGGGATTAACATGGGTTGGTTAGATCCGAAAACTTATGGCCCTGCGGCGCTATTAGGATGGAATGCTGTAGCTTCTCGTGTGAATGAAAGGGGCCATGTGGAAGGTACTTGCGTGGGAACGGGTTTGGCTTGGGATCCTGCGTTCTATTATCACCGACCGATTTCCCCGTTCGCGGCACATGGCTATGGGCCCGTTTTATTGGCTGGATCAGCAATCATGGAGCTGGTGAAGACTAGGAATTATCAAATCAACGATTCTGCGGTTCATCTGAAATAAAATTCCCCTATCTTTGACAAGTGAAATCCGCATTAGCCTTTTTCTTGTTTATTGCTATGCAAATCCCTTTGATGAATCAATGGGGAGCTGTCGCTTACTACCGGGTTAACCAGGATTATATCGCAAAGAATCTCTGTGAAAATCGGGACAAACCGATGATGAATTGTAACGGTCAATGTTACTTAGCGAAGCAGTTAAAAGCTGCTGAAGAGAAAGAGCAAAAGTCAAATTCTGAACGATTAGAAAAAATGCCCGAAGTTGTTTTAGCTTTTCAAGCCATTCAACCCATTTTTACAGCCTCATTTTTGCAAATTCCTGTAGTTGAAGATCATTTCGCTACGCCTTTATTCGTGCTTTCTGGCGAATCTAAAGGTTTTTTTCACCCACCTCGAGCTTAATTAATTTGATTTTTCACCTGCAATTTTCATTGTGGGCATTATTCATTTTATTTAAGAATTCATGAAAAATATCTTATTATTCATGGGCTTGCTGCTTTCGTTTGTAGCAAATGCCCAACAAAATACCGTGAAGGTATTACATGCAATCACGAATGAACCTATCGTAGGAGCCTCGTTAAAACAAGGTTCAAAAATTATTTCTATTTCGAATGAACGGGGTGAATTTAAATTATCAGCATTAAATGGAGAATTTGAAGTGTCGAGTTTAGGTTTTGTATCTCAAAAGGTCAACAAATTAGCTGCTCCGATTTTATTGGAAGAGTCCACGCAAAATTTAGACGCGGTGGTAGTGACAGCGTCCCGACAAGCTGCCACGCGTGCAGAAACGCCCGTAGCCATTCATAAAATTGGATCTGCGCTTATTCAAGATACCAAGGCGATCCAATTAACAGAGATTATCAATAAAGTTCCGGGTGTGGTGATGTTGGATTATCGGAATGAACAACATGGAATGGGAATTCGGCAGCCTTTTGGCACAAGTGCATATTTCCTTTATTTAGAAGATGGTTTGCCCTTGCGTCCTTTAGGTGTATTTAATCACAATGCATTGATTGAATCCAACTTGCAAGGATTGAATTCCGTGGAAGTGATCAAAGGACCTGCCTCCTCACTATATGGTCCTGAGGCCGTTGGTGGTGCAATTAACTTAATTACTAAGACAGCGCCTGGTATCCCAACGGCACAGGTTGGTATTCAAGTGGATGAGTGGGGGTATAAACGTGTTCAATTTACAGCGGGAGCACAATTGGGTAAGAAATGGTCCATCATGACCGGCGGATACGTAGCCCGCCAAAAAGGATCTTGGGCTTCGAATTCAGATTTTGATAAGTCGGCCATTAATGTTCGTTTGGATTATCAATTTACGCCTAAGACAAAACTGTGGAGTTCTTTTGCCTATAATGATTATTTCTCTCAAACGGGAGGTAATATTGACAGTGTTGGATATTATTCAAGAAGCTATCAAAGTCCTGCAGATTTCACCTACCGATCTTCTTTCTCTTCGCGTTCGCGGTTGACATTGGAGCATAAGTGGTCTGAGAAAGCAAATTCCAGTTTAACTGCATTTTACCGTGATAATGCCTTAGGTCAAAATCCTTCCTATTCGATTTCATGGACAAGCCCATCTGTCACGGCTTCAGGTCAGGTCAATCAAAACAGTTTCAAAAGTTTTGGATTGATGGGTCAGCATAATCAATCGTTCGATTTCTTGCATTCAAAATTAGTAGCTGGATTTTTGTTGGATCGTTCTCCAAATGATTACTGGGCTTATAAAATCAATTTGGCCGCGACCTTGCGTGCCGATAAAAAGTCGGTGGAAAAATATACCATCACGCAGGTATTGCCGAGCACTTTCCTTGGAAATTATACTGCGGTAATTTGGAATCAAGCGGCCTATGCGCAATTTGATATACATCCATTTGAAAAATTGCGTTTATCCATCGGTGGTCGATTTGATCAAATGTCTTTCGATTATACAAATTTCATCGACAACTCGACAGGTTCGAAAAGCTATGCGCAATTCTCCCCTAAGTTGGGACTTACTTATGAGGCCAATCCGCATGTGGGCTTTTATGGAAATTATTCCAAAGGCTTCTCGCCTCCGGCTTTATCAGCAGTATTTCGCGCACGCCCTGCGGCTCAGGCAGCAGCAACGGGTGAGAAATTTTATTTAAGTATTGATCCAGCGATTTTCTCCAACTATGAAGTGGGCGGTTGGGCTTCTTTACTTCAAAGAAAGCTTTATTTCGATTATACGTTTTATCGATTAGAAGGGAACAATGAGTTGCTCGGTATTCGCCTACCGGATAATACGACGGATTACTTATCCGCTGGAAAGACCTTGCATGAGGGTATTGAATACCAAATTACCTATCGTCCGAATGATTCATGGAATTTCCGCTTTGGGGGAACGAATGCAAAACATACATTTGTTGATTTTGTCTTGAGCACTAAAGCGTCTGATGCCTTGAAAAATGTCAATGGCAAGGAGATGCCTCAAGCCCCTAATTTCATTGCGAATTCAGAGGTGACCTATAAATATAAAGGTGCGCGTATCGCATTAGAATGGCAAAAAATAGGGCCTTGGTTCCAAGATCAGGTGAACAAGGTGAGCTTTGAGGGAGTATCGGTCTTCAACTTGCGTATGGGGTATCATTACAAGGCGTATCAATTCTTTACCAACATCTTAAATCTAGGAGATTCCTTGTATGCTACCACGGCTACGCGGGGTAATAATGCGACTGATAAGTCTACTTACACGCCAGCAGCGCCACGTACGGTTGTCGCAGGTGTTCAAATTGATGTATTTCAACTATTCAAAAAATGAAAAAACTAATCCTTTTGCTCGTTTTCTTGGCGCCATTTGCTCAAGCGCAAACGGTTTCAAATCCTGCTAATCAGGCCTTGGACCCATCTTTTGCTGTGAAATCCAGTGGCGATATTGTATTGTCTTGGGTTGAGAAATCAGCCAATGGAGTCATGTTTTTTCGAAAAGTCAACCAGGGGCCTGCCGAGCAGGTCCCTATTGATAAAAAGGCCTCGACACATGCGGAAGGTATGCCGAAATTAGCCTATAAAGCTGATGGAACTTGTGTGTTGTTGTATGAAATGAATCGGCCGACGGCAGCGTCTCGTTTTAATGGGGATTTGTTGTATGCGATGGAGGTGAATGGAGTGTGGCAAAAGCCTCAATACATTCACAAAGACACGGCAGCAGGGTTGAGTCATTCGTTTGGTAAGATTATCTCTTTGCCGAATGGCGAAGTGGGAGCATACTGGTTGGATGTCAAAGTAGGACCTAAAGGTCGTACCTTGGTAACGGCCACTACAAGTCCGGGTCAGGGATTTGGAGAGATGAAAATTTTGGATCGCCAAACTTGTGAATGTTGTCGGATTGATGCTTTAGCTGATGTCCAAGGAAATGTAGATGTGATCTACCGCGATTTGAATGATAAGGGTGAGCGAGATATGGGATATGTGCACTCGTCGGATTTTGGTCAAACGTATACGGAATCTGTACCATTATATGAGGACCATTGGAAAGTAAATGCCTGCCCGCATGCGGGTCCGTCCTTAGTTCGTGGTACGAAAGGCTTAGAGGCTGCCTGGTATACAGGTGCCGAAGGGTCTTCGGGTGTAAAATGGGCCTATCAGGCCAATAAAAAGATGATTTTACATTTGGCGGGAGATAAAATTCGAATGCCCCAATTAGCATCGAATCCGAAAGGGGAGACGGCCTTGGTATATGCCGAAATTAAGCAGGAGGGAGAGCGATACTACAAGCAGATTGGGTTAATTGTTAAGGATGCCAAAGGGAATTTGGCGAAATCATATGTGTCGGATGCGGCATTTGATTGTTCCTATCCAGCTATCATTTGGAATGGTCATGCTTGGGTTATTGCATATGAGGCGGTGAAAGACGCTGAACAAACCATTCAGGTGCTTTTGAAATAGTCATGA
>CANGCD010000164.1 GCA_947452215.1 Cytophagaceae bacterium
AGGGCAAGTAGCCTGGACCAGATAAGCTGGAAATTATTAGTTTTGGAAGCAGTAGCGAGACACTAAACAAAAAAACCCTCAAATCTTAACGAAATGAAGGTTTTTTGCCTACCGAAGTAGTCCGTACGGGAATCGAACCCGTGTTTCATCCGTGAAAGGGACGTGTCCTAACCCCTAGACGAACGGACCATTATTTATTTTGGTGGCACAAAGGTAGGATTTTCCCCTTTAATTCCAAACTCCTTATTCAAAAAATGCTTATTTTTTTCTAATTAATTTTCGCTATTTTAGCCTAATCATTGATACTGACCCCCTTATGGCAATTGTAAAACCTTATTCCAAACTGTCTGATTTTGACGTTGCGCTTTTCCTAAATGGCAAACACACACGCCTTTATGAAAAATTAGGAGCCTTCGAATTAGAGCATGAAGGCGAGTTAGGAACTTTCTTTGCGGTTTGGGCACCCAACGCCGAAGCGGTACATGTCATTGGAAATTTTAATTTTTGGGATAAATTTTCACATCCCTTAATGAAACGCTGGGATTCCTCAGGAATTTGGGAAGGATTTATTCCCGGAATCCGTAATGGCGAAACTTATAAATACGGCATCCAAGCACAATCAGGTGAATATTTAGAAAAACTTGACCCCATGGGTCTTTTTTGCGAAATACCCCCCAAAACGGCGAGCATCGTTTGGTCCACCTACAAAGAATGGAACGATGCACCCTGGATGGAAAACCGTAAAGCCAAAAATGCCTTAGATGCACCTATGTCGGTCTATGAAGTCCACTTAGGTTCTTGGCAAAAAACGCTCGATGATCAGTACTTGACCTACGATGATTTCGCCGACAAACTCGTTTCCTATGTCAAAGAAATGAATTTCACCCACGTGGAATTCATGCCCGTGATGGAACATCCCTATGCACCGTCTTGGGGCTACCAAATCACCGGATACTTTGCCCCATCATCCCGTTTTGGAGATCCGCAAGGCTTCATGCGCTTAGTAGAACGCTTCCACCAAGAAGGCATCGGGGTTATTTTAGACTGGGTTCCCTCCCACTTCCCCGGTGATGCACACGGCTTAAAGGATTTTGATGGAACGCCCATTTACGAACATCCGGATCCGAGAAAGGGTTATCACCCCGACTGGAAATCCTATATTTTCGATTATGGAAGAACGGAAGTGCGTAGCTTCTTACTTTCCAATGCAGCTTTCTGGCTAGAACGCTATCACGTCGACGGTTTACGCGTAGATGCCGTAGCTTCTATGCTTTATTTAGATTATTCGCGAAATGACGGCGAATGGATCCCCAATGAATTTGGCGGAAACCACAACTTGGACACGATATCCTTCTTACAAGATCTAAATGTTCACATGTACGGAGAATTCCCTGATATTCAAATCATTGCAGAGGAATCTACCTCATTCAATGGCGTCACCAAACCTGTCTTCATGGGCGGCCTAGGCTTTGGCCAAAAATGGATGATGGGCTGGATGAACGATACCCTTCGTTTCTTCCAAAAAGATCCTATTTACCGCCAGCATCACCTCAATGAGCTGACGTTCTCATTAATATACGCATTCACGGAAAACTTCTGCCTACCCCTTTCGCACGATGAGGTCGTATACGGCAAGCAATCCCTTTTGAATAAAATGCCCGGGGACGAATGGCAAAAATTTGCGAATCTCCGACTCCTATTTTCCGAGCAATTTACCCACCCAGGTACTAAATTAATCTTCCAAGGGGGTGAATTTGGCCAAAAAGAAGAATGGAATCACAGCGTTAGCCTCGATTGGCATTTAACAGAATATGCACCACATAAAGGGATTCAGGAGACCATGAAAGCCCTGAATAAATTGTATCGCGAAGAACCTGCCTTGTACAAGAAACAGTTTTCGCATGAAACCTTTGAATGGTTGGAATCCAATGATCAAGGTAATTCCGTAATCAGCTTCGTAAGGAAAGGCGAAAGCAATAAAGAACAATTAATCGTTATCTTGAATCTTACGCCTGCACCACGTGAGGATTACCGCATCGGCGTTCCGTTACCAGGTGTGTGGAAGGTGTTATTTAATTCAGATAAAGGTGTTTTTGGAGGGTCTGATTACCCAACTTCAGGTGCTGCAATGACCGAAGAATACGGTTGGCATGGAAAAGCGTTCTCCATTGCGATCAACTTGCCTCCATTATCTTGCATCATACTTAAGGCTTAATACAAACAGGCGGAAACAATAAAGACTCAGAAAAATTCCGAGCCTTTATTCAATCCGCCTAAGTAGTATTTGTATAATCAAGCTTTTGTAAGCCCTTTTAAATCAATATTGTACACAAAAATACTACTATATTTCAATTATTGAAATATGTCGGCAGAAAATTTATACTATTCGAATAATTAATGTTTTTTCGCCAAGATATCTTCCATGTCGGAAAGCTCTACTTCAAGCGCCTTGGTCGATATCGTAATTTCCCAAGCACTTAACATCAAAGCAACACTCATCCCTAACAACGCGATTCCAAAAAACCAGCGCGCAACCATTTGCATTTCGAAAAAGATAAAAAACATACAGATGACGCTGAGAATTAAACTAACAATCGCGATGATTTGCATATTTTGAATCAACTTCATCCGCAAACGCAGGTTTTCGATCTGCTTTAAAATGGAATCATCCGGATTTTGTTGGAACTTCTCATGCAATCCACGGATCAACGAAGCCATGGACATAAAACGATTTGTAAATGCAATCATCAACAAAGAAACTGTTGAGAATAATAATGCCGGGGTACCGATTCCTAATTCCATCCTATTTGATATAATAATCGTCTAAATACATCGCCATTTCTTCTTGCACTTTTTGCGCTTCACGTTTCGCGTCCACTGCGGGATTATCTCCCGCATAAATGATGCCCCGGGAAGAATTAACTAATAAACCCACACGCGAATTCATGGCGTATTTGGCCACATCCGCTAAACTTCCTCCTTGCGCTCCCACACCCGGAACCAAAAAGAAATTATCAGGCGCAATTTCGCGCACCTTTTGCAAGAAATCCGATCGCGTTGCCCCAATCACAAACATCATTTCCTCCGGTGATCCCCAGGTTTGTGCCAAACGCATGACGCGCTCGTACATGGGAATGTAATCCTCCGACTTTGTCATTTGGAAATCATGACTTCCCGAGTTCGAAGTAAGTGCTAATAAAATCACCCATTTATCTTCAAAACGCAGAAAGGGTTCGACCGAATCGTGCCCCATGTAGGGAGCGACCGTCACCGAATCAAAATTAAATCCTGCACATGACGGATCAAAAAAGGTCTGTGCATACATGAAGGCAGTATTCCCGATATCTCCTCGTTTAGCATCTGCTATCGTGAAAATATCCTTTGGAATATAGTCCATTGTCTTTTGAAGACTCTCCCACCCCTTTGGCCCAAATGCTTCGTAAAAAGCAATGTTCGGTTTATAGGCTACGGCAAAATCCGCTGTCGCGTCAATCACCGCTTTGTTAAATGCAAAAACGGGATCTGATTCTGACTTAAAGGCAGATGGAATTAATTTAGGATCTGTATCCAAGCCCACACATAAAAATGAGCGCTTATTTTCTATCTGCTTAACTAATTCGGTTGAATTCATACGGATTTAGGGAAAGGCATTGTATAACTGCCTAAATATCGATAATTTTGGCACAAATTAAGGCCTTTCCTAGGCAAAATCAAATAAAGGAATTTAAATTCTATGCAATTTATCCAGCACGATCTTCCAGGCATTATCGAATGTATACCGACTAAATTTCACGATGACCGTGGCCATTTTTATGAATCCTACAACCAAACGCGATTTGCCGCGAATGGGATTACTGAAAATTTTGTGCAAGATAATTATTCTTATTCCACTGCTGGGGTAATTCGAGGACTTCATTTCCAAAAAGAACCGCATGGCCAAGGTAAACTTGTTCGTTGCATGACAGGCAAAGTAATGGACGTGGTGGTTGATTTACGCAAGAGTTCGCCTACTTTCGGCCAACACGGAACTTACATCCTAGATGCTGAAATCGGGAATATGTTATATGTACCCATTGGCTTTGCGCATGGATTTGTAGCCTTGACAGATGCCATATTTGTGTATAAATGCACCGATTTTTGGAACAAAGAAGCCGAATCAGGTCTTCGCTGGAATGACCCTACGCTAAACATCGCATGGGGCGTAGAAAACCCAGTTGTGTCGGATAAAGACCAAATATTACCCCAATTTGACCCAAACGAAACAATATTTAAGTAATTTTCATACCTTTGCAACAATGACTCGCAAGCTGATTTTATCAAGCCCATTATTGGAAATAACCATTTCAAGGTTATGCCAAGAGCTCATTGAAAATCAAATCAAAGATACGGAAACAGTTATTCTAGGCCTGCAACCCCGCGGAATCTATTTCGCAGAGCGCATTGCAGCCGAATTAGGCAAACAATTAAATACCTCCTTTCAAGTAGGTCGTTTAGATGCTACCTTCTTCCGTGACGATTACCGCCGCCGAGATACAATCGCTCCCAATTCCACCGATATATCCTTTTTAATTGAGAACAAACGCGTTATCCTCGTGGATGATGTGTTGGCAACCGGTCGGATGGTGCGTGCTGCTTTAGATGCGATGAACTCCTTTGGTAGACCCGCGAAAGTGGAATTATGTGTTTTAATTGATCGAATATATAACCGCGATCTGCCCATAAATGCTGATTACGTAGGTAAAAGCGTGAATACGCTGCCGACCGAAAAGGTGCTTGTCGAATGGAAAGAACAAGGACACGAAGCAGATAAAATTTGGTTAATCACCCAATAACAATATGTTGAAATCGCCACACTTATTAGGAATCAAAGATTTAGATGAAGAATCTATTCACCTAATCGTTAAAACGGCTAAAGAATTCAAAGAAGTTCTCAACCGACCGATTAAAAAAGTTCCTTCCCTGCGTGACGTTACGATTGCCAATGTATTTTTCGAAAACTCCACACGTACACGTTTATC
>CANGCD010000165.1 GCA_947452215.1 Cytophagaceae bacterium
ATTATTAAAAATTAAACGCTCAAAGCTATGCCTTGCGGAAAGAAAAGAAAACGTCACAAGATTTCAACACACAAAAGAAAAAAACGTCTTCGTAAGAATCGTCATAAGAAGAAATAATATAAGGTTTACAGTTTCATTTTGAGATTGTTAGCAAAACCCAAGAACAGGCATTTTATCTAACAATAAATAGCCTGTTTTTGGCGTTTAATTTCCTGTATATCAAATATTTTGGCATTAGCCTTAATAAAACATTCTTCTTGTCAACATTGTGAGTAATGAATTAATCATTAATTCTACACCCAAGGGTGATAGAATAGCCCTTTTGCAAGACAAAAGGATCGTAGAATACCACATTGAACAATCGGAACCTCAATTCTCCGTAGGAGACATTTACTTAGGTACGATTAAAAAATTGGTTTCTGGATTAAACGCCGCATTTATTGATATTGGTTATGAAAAAGATGCATTCTTGCATTACCATGACCTTGGACCTAATTTAGCAACACTTCAAAAATTCACCCGTGATGTCCTGAATAAAAAAGGGAAAACCATCAAGTTGGAGAATTACAAATTGGAGACCGAAATTGACAAATTAGGCAAAATCGATAAAGTACTGACTCGTGGACAATTAGCACTCGTGCAAGTTGTCAAAGAGCCTATCTCAACGAAGGGCCCACGCCTTTCTTGCGATATTTCCATTGCTGGACGCTTCTTGGTTTTGGTTCCATTTTCGAACGGGGTAAACATCTCGAAGAAAATCACCTCAAAAGCAGAGCGCAACCGCCTTCAAAAATTGATGACATCAATCAAACCCAAAAACTATGGGGTGATTGTTCGTACCGTAGCAGAAGGAAAGGCTGTGGAAGAAATGGAGCGCGACTTGAAAGAGTCTATCGCGAAATGGGAAGAAGGCATCAAGAAATTAGTTGATGCAAAACCCGCAGAACGAATCATTGGAGAAATGAGTCGGGCGACATCCATGTTGCGTGATTTATTAAACAACGATTTTGACAATGTCATCGTCGATAGTCAAGACCTTTATAACGAAGCGAAAGACTACGTACACAACGTCGCTCCTGAAAAAGAAAAGATTGTTAAGCTTCACACGGGCAAAACAAAGTTGTTCGAACAAGTAGGCATCGAGAAGCAATTAAAAATGCTTTTCGGACGCTCGGTATCATTACCTGGTGGTGGCTATTTAATTATCGAACATACGGAAGCTTTGCACGTCATTGACGTCAACTCAGGTAACAAATCGAACTCGGAAGAAGATCAAGAAGCTACGGCTTTGAGTGTCAACCGGGAAGCTGCCAAAGAAATTGCGCGCCAATTACGCTTACGTGATATGGGCGGAATCATTGTGATCGACTTCATCGATATGAAGAAGGCGGAAAATCGCAAATTGATTCAAGACATCATGCGCGACGACATGCGTGGCGATCGTTCTAAATACACGATTTTGCCCTTAACCAAATTTGGTTTAATGCAGATTACGCGTCAACGGGTTCGTCCGGAGATGAATGTATCAACGCATGAAACATGTCCAAGTTGCGGTGGAACAGGAACGATTACAGCAAGTATCGCGGTATCTGAAATTGTGGCACAGCATGTAGAGCATTTGGTGATCAAACAAAATGAAAAGAAATTGACTTTGTTGGTTCATCCTTTCTTGCATGCCTATTTCACGAAAGGATTCCCATCCATTCGCATGAATTGGTTTTTCAAATACAAAACCTGGATTTCCATCATGGAAGACTCCTCGTTTGGCATTACAGAATTTAAATTCTTAAACCAAAACGGAGATGAAATTGAAATCTCATCTTAGGATACTCATTTTCACATTGTTAACCCTACCATTGGCCTTTCAAGTACAAGGCCAATGGTGGAAGTTAACGGAAGAAGCCGAGAAAGAGCGCTCCAAAGGCATGCTCCTCTTGACCTCCGAAGTACAGATTGAAGCCACCACGGCCATCAATCAAATGTATAATTTCCACTTCCCAGAGGCGGAACGCGAATTCAATTACCTCAAAGTTAAATACCCTAACCATCCATTGCCCGATTTCCTTTTAGGGCTCATGCAATGGTGGAAAATTGTGCCCAATACGGCCAATGAGGTATATGACGATCGATTGATTGAATACATGGACAGCAGCATCGACAAAGCTGAAAAGATTTGGGATGAAACGGAAAACCCAGAAGCCGCTTTCTTTATGGCCGCGGCTTATGGCTTCAAAGGACGCTTACATTCCGAACGAAAGAACTGGACGCGAGCAACACTCTCTGCTAAAAATGCCCTGAAATACCTGGAATATTCTCGCAATTTTGCTGATTTTAGTCCCGAATTGATGTTTGGGGACGGCCTTTACAACTACTATTATCACTTCATCAAACAAAATTTTCCGCTTCTGAGACCCGTACTTTGGTTATTCCCCAAAGCAAATAAAATGCAAGGCATAGCCCAATTAGAAAAAGTCAGCTATCAAGCATTCTATACACGGACTGAGGCGCGCTATTTTCTCTTGCAGATTTATGCGATGGAAAATATGACAGATAAATCGTACGATTTAGCTAAATACACCCACGAAAACTATCCAGATAACCCCTTCTTTCACCGCTATCATGCACGAGCGGCATTCATCGTAGGCCAAATGGATGAGGCGATGGAACAATCAAAAGAAATATTGAGTCGAATTGCCCAACATCAAGTGGGCTATGAGGCTGTTTCGGGTAGGTATGCGAGTTATATTTTGGGCTACTACCAGCTCTATGTTTACAAAAACAGACCTGAGGCGAAGCAATATTTCCAGCAATGCATGGATTTCAGTAAGCAAACAGAATCCTACGAATCTGGCTATTATTGGGCATCTGTCCTAGGTTTAGCCCGTATTTCATTTCAGGAAAACGACTACGATAAAACAGTAGACTTTTGCAAAGAGGTCTTAGATAAGGCGGAGAAAAAATCAGCTCAACACGTCGAAGCAAAAAAATTATTAGCTGAAGCAAAGAAGGCACGAAGAAAAAGGAAATAAAGACCTTCGTCGGAAATTCGTACCTTTGTAAATACATGGAAATGAACGCAGCACTAGTAAAAAAATACTTCCCGGAAATCACAGAGCAACAGGAATCACAATTCAATCAGCTCCTCCCCTTGTACAAAGAGTGGAATGAAAAAATCAATGTGGTATCCCGCAAGGACATTGAAAACTTGATGTTGCATCACGTGTTGCATTCCTTGGCGATTGCCAAATTTCTTCCCTTCCGACCAGGCACCGAGGTCTTGGACGTAGGAACTGGGGGTGGATTTCCTGGAATTCCATTAGCCATTCTTTTCCCAGAAACTCAATTTTTGTTAGTCGATAGCATTGGCAAAAAAATCAAGGTGGTGGAAGGCGTAGCTGAAGCATTAGGCTTAAGCAATGTGCAAGCAAAACACATGCGGGCTGAAGATGTAGATCAGGATTTTGAATTTATTGTTAGTCGGGCCGTCACCCGCCTCACGCCATTCTATTACTGGGTCAAAAACAAAATCAGCCCAAATCATTTTCATACTCAGCGCAACGGTTTGTTACTACTAAAAGGGGGCGAATTAACCGAAGAAATTGCCGAATTAGGCAAAAAAGTGAAAGTGACTGAACTAACGTCCTACTTTAAGGAAGATTTTTTCGAAACTAAAAAACTAGTCTACGTTCCGATGTAACAACTTATGGAGAAACGATCTGTCGCATTATGTACGTTCAATGGCTCTGAATTCCTTTCTAAGCAACTGGAATCCATTAAGCAACAAACGATGCCCATCCACGAGATGGTGGTTTGTGACGATGGATCTTCCGACGAGACATTGGCTATTCTTGATCGATTCAGTAAGCAGGTTTCGTTTCCCATACATGTACATCAAAATCCACAAAATTTAGGAAGTAGTAAGAACTTTGAAAAGTGCCTTGCACTATGTCAAGGGGATATTATTTTCCTCTGTGATCAAGATGATGTTTGGATGCCCGACAAAGTTGAACGCACAATCCAATACCTACAAGAACATCCTGAACATGAGGCTGTTTTTTCGAATGCAACTATGATTGATCAGGCAGGTTTCCCAACGGGCAAAACGTCCTTTGAGCAAATCGAATTTACTCCGGAAGTCCAAGAGAAATGGTCATCGGGCGGGTCATTCCGCATTTTGTTAAAGGGTTATATCGTTACAGGTGCGGCATTAGCCATCAAGAAGCGGGCATTGACAAACATCATGCCAGTTCCCAACATTACAAAAGAGCTTATACATGATGGATGGATTGCCATGAACCTGAGCATTCATAACCAAATTGGATTCACAAATACGTGCTTGATTCAGTACCGCGAGCATTCGAATCAACAAGTAGGTTTTAAGAGCAAACCTGAAAAAATCACCTTATTCAAGCGTTTCACAAGAGCAAGAGAAGAGAAACTTTGTACGCTACGCAAGAAAGCTGAAATCGCACATTTACTCTACGCCTATTTTGAAACTCACGCGCAGGCAAGTGAACCTATTTTGCGAGCCTTGCAGCAACGAGAAGCATTTTATCGAATGCGTTCCAATTTGAGCAGATATAGAATATTCCGAATTTTACCCGTCATTAGCCACATACTGAATGGTTCCTACCAATTAGAAGAGGGAGGAAAATGGTGGCGGCCGGCATTAGGTGACCTATTTGAATAATAATGGAGAAAGTCGCAGTTGTCATTCCTTTGTATAAATCGCAGTTGAGCCACTGGGAAGAGATTTCATTGCGACAAGGTTTAACGGTTTTGGCTAAACATCCCATCCTTTTTGTGGCACCTCGCTCCTTGGACTTATCTTTTTTACAAGCATACATCGATCCTATTGAGGTCATTCGCTTTGATGATAGCTACTTTAAAAGCCCAAAAACATACAATAAACTATTAACAAATACATCGTTTTATTCTGCATTTAG
>CANGCD010000166.1 GCA_947452215.1 Cytophagaceae bacterium
AAGGAAGATCGCATCGTTTTGAATCGTAGCCAATTGATTTCGGAAGCGAAAAAAGAAGCGATAGCTTTGGCGGAAGCGGGCTATGTACAGCAGCAACCGCGTAGCGATGTATGGGTAGAAGGAAAACAAGGTTTAGCTTTATTCAAGGCTGGAATTCAAGGCATGTTGATGGGTAAATACATCTCCGAGCATGACGCCTTAATCGCAAATAAACTCGCCTATGCCATTTGTGGTGGAGATTTAGATACGCCTCAAATGGTCACAGAAGATTACTTAATCGACCTGGAGCGCGAAGCATTCTTATCGCTTTCCGGCGAACGCAAAACATTGGAACGAATCAGTAGCTTATTAAATGGAGGTAAACCTTTAAGAAATTAATCATGAACGCATATATCATAGCAGGTTACCGCACGGCGGTAGCAAAAGCAAACAAAGGTGGATTTAGAACCATGCGACCAGATGATTTGGCGGCAGAGGTTATCAAACATTTAATGGCGCAAGTTCCTTCCGTGGACCCGGTGTTGGTCGAGGATTTGATCGTGGGTAACGCCATTCCGGAAGCAGAACAAGGCATGCAAATGGCTCGTTATATCTCCTTATTGTCTTTACCAAAGAGCGTCCCTGGGTTCATCATCAACCGTTATTGCGGATCGGGATTAGAGGCCATTGCTTTGGCATCGTCCAAAATCGCCGCGGGTATCGCGGATTGCATCATCGCGGGTGGAACAGAATCCATGAGTATGTTGCCGATGATGGGTCACAAAACGGTCTTGAACTATAACATTGCTTCCGAACATCCCGATTATTACATCGGCATGGGCTTGACCGCTGAAGAGGTGGCAAAAAAATATGAAATTACGCGTGATGAGCAAGATGCGTTCGCATTAGCTTCACACCAAAAAGCCTTAGCTGCACAAGCAGCAGGAAGTTTTGACGCTTCGATTGTACCAATCAACGTATCTGAAAATTATTTCGATGCAGTATCAGGAAAGAAAAAAACAAGAACGTGGA
This sequence comes from Cytophagaceae bacterium, assembly GCA_947452215.1. GTDB lineage: Bacteria > Bacteroidota > Bacteroidia > Cytophagales > Spirosomataceae > Aquirufa. The sequence goes on from CANGCD010000166.1 coordinate 1,012, forward strand.
CGGTCTCCAAAGATGAAGGTCCACGTGCCGATACAACCATTGAAGCCTTGGGTAAATTAAAACCCGTATTCGCCATGGGCGGAACGGTGACGGCAGGAAATGCCTCACAAACTTCCGACGGAGCTGCTTTTGTTTTGGTTGTTTCCGAAGCATTTGTCAAACAACATAAATTGGAACCCATCGCACGTATGGTGACCTATGCGACAGCCGGTGTCGAGCCAAGCTTAATGGGTATCGGTCCGGTGGAAGCGATTCCGTTGGCTTTGAAAAAAGCGGGGTTGCAATTGAAGGACATCCAACAAATCGAATTGAATGAAGCTTTCGCGGCTCAGTCATTAGCAGTTATTAAGACACTGGGCATCGACCCGAGTATTGTGAATGTGAACGGCGGCGCGATTGCCTTAGGACATCCACTGGGATGTTCAGGAGCCAAATTGTCTATTCAGTTATTCGATGAGATGAAACGCCGCGACCAAAAATACGGCATGGTTACAGCTTGTGTAGGCGGTGGCCAAGGAGTTGCGGGGATTTATGAGCGACTTTAAAATCATGTAGAGACGCGATACCTCGCGTCTTAAAATATTAGACGCGAGGTATCGCGTCTCTACAACAATAAAAAAATAGACGCGAAGTATCGCGTCTCTACATTACCGAGTGCAATTCATCAACAATGAAATCAACCGATTACATCCGCCTAGAATCTGAATACGGTGCCCATAATTACCATCCCATTCCTGTTGTCCTCAACAAGGGCCTCGGCGTACATGTTTGGGATGTGGAGGGCAAGCAATACTTCGATTTTTTATCTGCATACAGTGCGGTGAATCAAGGACATTGTCACCCCCGCTTAATTCAAGCCATCACCGAGCAAGTCCAAAAACTCACCTTGAGTTCACGTGCCTTTCATAATGACCAATTAGGATTAACGGAGAAAAAACTCGCAGAGAAATTCGGATACGAAAAGGTATTGTTGATGAATACGGGCGTAGAAGCCGGAGAATCCGCCATCAAATTAGCACGTAAGTGGGCATATGAAGTGAAAGGTATTCCAACGAATCAAGCCCAAATCATCGTGGCCGAAGGGAATTTTTGGGGTAGAACCATTGCGGCAATTTCGTCTTCGACAGACCCAAGTAGCTATCATAATTTCGGGCCTTTTGCGCCTGGGTTCATCAAAATTCCATACAATAACTTAGCTGCCTTAGAAGAAAAATTGCAAGATCCGAACGTGGCAGCTTACATGGTGGAACCGATTCAAGGCGAAGCCGGCGTACTGCTACCTGATCCCGGTTACCTGAAAAAAGCTGCCGACCTGTGCAAAAAACACCGCGTATTATTCATCGCAGATGAAATTCAAACAGGCCTTGGTAGGACCGGCGCCTGGCTAGCCTGCCACCACGAATTCGTTCATCCCGATATTTTGTTGTTGGGTAAAGCGCTCTCCGGTGGTTTCATGCCCGTATCCGCTGTTTTATGCAGCGATGAAATCATGTTGACCATCAAACCCGGCGAACATGGTTCTACTTTTGGTGGAAACCCATTGGCCTGTGCCGTAGCAAATGTGGCCATTGACATTTTGGAAGACGAAGATTTGATTGAGAATGCCGAAAAACGTGGCAATCAATTGATGAAATTCTTACGAACCTTGCAAGCCAAAACTGCCCTAATTCGGGAAGTGCGCGGCAAAGGTTTACTATGTGCGATTGAAATCAATACCGATGAAGATAGTCCGGTTGCCTGGGAAATATGCATGGATTTCATGCGAGCTGGCCTTTTGGCAAAACCTACTCATGGAAATAAAATTCGCTTGGCGCCGCCTTTAACCATTTCCAAAACTGAAATGGATCAAGCCTGTGAAATCATTGAGAAGGTTTTCTTTGGCTATTAACGAATCTCAAAACAACGCATCGAAATTCCGCCGTATACAAGTTGCTCATAAGTCGTATAGACTTGTTCGTCTTTACGTGCCAGCGCTAAACTGTACAACAAAGGAATGTAATGATCCGGCGTAGGAACAGCATAGCGTCCACCCGGTGCGCGTTCGTAATCAAGTAGCCCCTCAACATTCTTGTCGGCAATCAGTTTCGCCGACCACACATCAAATTCCTGTGCCCATTCGTAGCCAAAATTCTCCTGACCAGAACTCAAATTGGGTATACTCGCCTGCAAATTGTGTACAATATTGCCACTGCCTAGAATCAAAACACCTTTATCTCGTAAAAACTGAAGTTCACGTGCAAGTGAAATATGGTATGCCAAAGGACGTGAATAGTCGATCGACAATTCGAAACAAGGAATATTATGCTGGGGAAACAAATGACAAAGTACAGTCCATGCACCATGGTCTAAGCCCCACTCGGTGGTAGGCTGTACCGACTTCACCTCATCCGCTAAGGCGGAAGCAAAGAAAGGGCTTCCCGGCGCAGGATACTGATATTGATGCAATTCACGCGGAAATCCACCAAAATCATGAATGGTTTCGGGTTGAGGTGAAGCTTGTACGAAGCTACCTCCACGGGTCAGCCAATGCGCCGAAACCACAAGAACGGCTTGTGGTGGGGCGATAGAAGCGCCTAATTGGTTCAACGATTGGGTAAATGGGTTATCCATTAACGCATTCATCGGACTGCCATGCCCAATAAACCAAACGGGCTGACGATCCGATGAACGCAATGCAATGGGTAAAATCGACATGTTAGCGATTCATTGATACCAAGAACTCTTCGTTGTTGCGCGTACCTTTCATTTGCTGCTGCAAGAATTCCATGGCCTCTACTGAGTTCATGTCCGACATGTGCTTGCGCAAAATCCAAACGCGTTGCAATACCGCAGGATCCATCAATAAATCCTCGCGACGCGTACCTGAAGCCGTTACATCAATTGAAGGATAAATACGGCGGTTGGCCAACTTACGATCCAATTGTAACTCCATGTTACCCGTACCTTTGAATTCCTCAAAGATCACCTCGTCCATTTTCGAACCCGTTTCAATCAAGGCTGTTGCGATGATGGTCAATGACCCACCATTCTCTACATTACGAGCCGCACCGAAGAAACGTTTCGGTTTGTGTAAAGCATTGGCATCCACACCCCCAGATAAAATCTTACCTGAAGAAGGAACAACCGTATTATACGCACGCGCCAAACGCGTGATTGAATCCAATAAAATCACCACATCGTGTCCACATTCCACCATGCGTTTTGCTTTTTCCAAAACGAGGTTAGCCACCTTCACGTGACGCTCAGCTTGTTCATCAAATGTCGATGAAATTACCTCAGCACGCACCGAACGCTGCATATCGGTTACCTCTTCCGGACGCTCATCGATCAATAAAATGATCAAATAAACCTCTGGGTGATTACGCGAAATGGCATTGGCGATGTCTTTCAACAAGACCGTTTTACCCGTTTTCGGTTGGGCCACAATCATACCACGCTGGCCTTTACCGATGGGTGCAAACAAGTCCAAAATACGTGTCGAGTAATTATCTGCCGTCGAAGACAAGTTTAATTTTTCCTCTGGAAATAAAGGAGTTAAATATTCGAAATTGATCCGATCACGAATCTCATCCGTTGTTTTTCCATTCACAGATTCCACTTTCAATAAAGCGAAATACTTCTCCCCTTCTTTCGGTGGACGAATTTTTCCTAAGATGGTATCTCCTGTCTTCAAACCAAACATTTTGATTTGGGAAGGTGATACATAAATATCATCTGGCGATGCCAAATAGTTGTAATCCGAAGAACGCATGAAGCCGTATCCGCCTTCTTGCATGATTTCCAAAACCCCTTCATTATCAATCAGACCATCCAATTCTTTGATGACTTGATTGTAATTATTGCG
>CANGCD010000167.1 GCA_947452215.1 Cytophagaceae bacterium
ACAAAATAACCTTCTGAAGCCACTAAACTTTGTGGCTTGATCGCATTAAATCGCTTGACGACATCGTCCATCGACTGCGAAAAGAAACGCATCGAAACACGCGCATTCTTGGACTTATCCGACTTGGAAACAGGTTTTAGTGTCCCTTCCACCTTCTCGATAATGCGCGTCTGACTGATTCCCTTTTTAACTAAATAGGCAACCAATTTATTGACACGCGCTTCCGAAAGACTATCCGCCTCGGAAGCATCCTGATAGCCAGATAGCTCAATTACGTAATCTCGATTTTTAGCTAACAGCATAAACAGTTCTTGCGCAATTTTATTTGCCCCCTCAACCATTTCAGATTGTCCTAGCATGAAGTTAATATCAGGTAAACGCTTGTTCATCGGATAGGGTGATTTCGTCAAAAGCTCCAAAGCATCTGCTAAAATCTTAGGGGTATCCGCATCAATAATTTTGGCTTTTACACGGGCTGGCATTGTAAATTGCGCTGCATGGCTCTGAAAATAGGCTTGTTGGCGTAAACTATCAAGTGACTTTTCAAAGATTTCTTGATCAATGATTTTACTATACAAATTCCCTTCAAAAAACTCCTGCATCTGCTCCTTAAAAGCCGGATACTTCTTCTCCAAATTCTTCTCTTCCTCTTCCAAGGTATGTACATCCACAAATTCGTCTAACCAAGTACGTTCCGAAATGCTGGGTAAATACCCCAATTCCTTTAATTTTTTCTTTTGTTGGGCCACAATAAACTGATAAAATTCTTGAATCGTCCAAGATTTATCCGACACTTGTAAAAGTGGCATTTTCAAATAATATTCATCCCCAATCCGATCCTGAGCAAATCGATCAATCGCAATCTTCTCAGCTGCTTCCAAGATAACCACCTTATTTTCCGACTTCACTCGTTTCATAAATGAAGCACGAATCAGCGAACTACGCTCTGGATCCGTCACTACCTTTTGACGCAAATATTCAGCCATTTCATCATAACTCAATAGCGGCTTTTTGTCAAGCAACTTAAATATTTGCCATCCCAAATTTGTGCGAATGGGCTCCGTATAATCCCCTAAGCGCTGAATCGAAAATAGCTTATTTTGTAATTCCTCCGACAAATCTGATGAATAATACCATCTGCGCAATTCGCCACCTCGACCTCTCGAATAAGGATCTTCGGAATAATTTTTACAAATCAATTCAAAGGATTCATCACCCTTTTCGAGATACTTTTGAACTTGCTCAATGCGATTCTTAGCGTCCACTTGCTGATTCGTTGCGGCACTCACCGGTACTGAAACCAAAATGTGAGCTAAACGAATCTTCCCTTGATTAGGACGGATATCCAAAATCTTAATCAGGTGATAACCCGCCGTTGTTCGAACAATGCCAGAAACACCACCTTTATCTAAAGCATAAACCGCATTCTCAAAAGCATATTGCGTTTGCAAACTCGTTACATAACCAAGGTTCCCTCCTTTTGAAGCAGATAAATCATCTTCAGAAAACTTCTTAGCCAAGTCTTCAAAGGCCTCTCCCGCTAATATCCGCTTCCGAATATTATCCATTTTCTGGTAGGCCAAAACTGTGTCAGCAACAGTAGGCGTCGAAGGTAATTTCACCAAGATATGCCCGACTTGTTTTTCAAACTTTAATCGCTGATAAGCCTCTTTGACTAAAGCTTCCGATTTCTCCCCATCAATTAAATAAGGGCTCGCTAATTCCTTACGAAAGCTTTGGTATTCATCCTGAAAAGCAGGGGATTGCGGAATTTTGGCATCTTCAGCAGCCAAAACCTTTAATTGATAATCAATGTAATCGGATAAGAATTTCTGTTTATTATCCGCCTTAATGCTATCACTTTCCAATAAACGACGATAATCTTTTTCAAAATAAGCAGATGAAATCTTCTTGCTTCCCAACTGTATTGGCGCATCTTGCTGCGCACACAATGTGAACGGCAACAAGCAACAAACCCAAACCAGCACTTTCATTGAAAACATGAACTCCTTATTTCTAAACTTTATACACACAAGTCGACAAAATTACACAAAAACCTGCAATTAAACGGCCTAAATCTTTATTCATTTACGTTAATCCGATAGGAAAACCCATACTGAAAGGCATTCAATCCGGAACGACCTCCTTTCCAATTTCCACGTTTAAATCGAGTGGATTTTCCTTTGGGTAAGGTCGTCCAATCCCATTGCAATTCCGATACACCAATCAAATCTCGCCCATCTTGTCTAGACCAATAATCCAAACCTATACTCCCCAAGCGCGCTGACCATAAAAACCAGGAAACCGGATTACTTAGCGCACTCCATTCCACGAGCATCAAAGGCACTTGCAAAATACCTCCCCAATGATTTACTTGTTTAAGTAGATTTACATCCTTTGTATAATCATCCAACTCCCACAATGAAACCTGAATCCCTATTTGCTCACCTGGATTCAGTGATATGTTTAATGGAGGGATTGAATCTAAAACGATCTTTTGTCCTTGCCTGACACTCCCTAAATAACGGGATGCTGTTTCCAATCGAAGAATTTTCGCGTCTTTAATCGCAACAATATTATATTCAACCCACAGCTCATCTTTCAGATTTACACTTTCTTGAATGTTATAGGCGGTGATGGAGGCCAACTGCAGATTGACTTGCCGAGGCTTATCCACGGGTTTCAATGCAGGTTGAGATGTAAGCGTTTGGGGTATGGTGTTACGCCGACAAGCCATCATCGAAAGCAAAGCAAAAAAATAAATGAATTTATACATGTTTAGCAGCCGGCTCTTGTTGGGTCAAGCAGTGAAAACTCCCCTGCCCCCAAATAATTTTTTTGGCAGAAAGTCCAATAACGGGACGATCTGGAAAAAATTGTGCCAAAGTCTCTATGGCAAAAGCATCTTGGGGACAATCAAAGGTTGGAACCAAAACACCCGCATTACAAATATAAAAATTCGCATAAGATCCAGGGGCACGGAATTCATCAATCACAACAGCTGCGGGCATTGGAATCTCAACAATATTCAAAGGTTTCCCATTTGGTAAGCGCATAGCATTCAACTCTTGCAAGTTTTGGGCTAATACCGCATGATTTTCATCGTGCACATTCGGCTCGACCATGGCAATGACCGTATCATCATTGACAAAACGAACGGTATCGTCTATGTGACCATCTGTATCATCCCCCACAATCCCATCCGAAACCCATAGAACCTGCTCAACCCCGTAATAATCACACAAATACTGTTCGATTTGCGCTTGGCTCAAGTGCGGATTCCGATTCGGATTTAATAAGCAAGACCGACTCGTTAAAACTGTTCCTGCTCCATTAAAGTCCACAGAACCCCCTTCCATGATAATACCCGGCGTGACTTTATCTAGACCGAGTATGTTAGCAACGCGTGAAGGTGATTCGTTATCCGAATCAAATGGTGGATATTTTCCACCCCAGGCATTGTAGCCCCAATCAACGAGCATACGTTCATGGGAAGTTTTATTTATCAAAATCGCAGGACCATGATCCCGACACCACGCGTCGTTTGTTGGCTGAATATGCAAACGAATTTGCGACTCATCAATCCCGTAAACAGGCAATTGGGATTCGATAAATTTGGCTAAACCAGTATCATTCACTTGAATATTGACAATTTCACCAGCTGAAATCGCTTTAATCAAAGCAAAATATTCCGGATACATTTCGGCCAATTTATCCCCTTGCCACGAATGATCATTGTGCGGAAACGTAATCCACGTAGACACATGTTTTTCCCATTCTGCCGGAAAATAAAAGCCTAATTCTTTCGGTGTTTTCATACTATAACTGCGCAATAATCCGCAAGCCTTCTAACGTAATCAATTTGTTCACTTCATCAAAATATTGCTCTAATGGCGTCAATATAGACGAAAGACCGCCCGTAGCTATGACTTTGACCTCTACTTTTCGCTCTGCTTTCACACGAGCAATCATTTCTTTGACCATCCCCACATAGCCCCATAAAATACCGGATTGAATCGCAGAAACCGTGTCAAAGCCCAGAGCAGACTCGGGCATCTCCAAAGGAACCTCTGGCAATTGTGCTGTTTGTGAAAAAAGCGATTTTACAGCCGTTTTCAAGCCCGGGGCGATGGAAACGCCTTGCATTTTTCCAGCCTGGTCAACCAAGGTAAAAGTTAAAGCCGTTCCAAAATCCACAATCAAAACCTCAGAAGCATAAAGATGGTGTGCATAAACAGAATTGGCAACCAAGTCGGCCCCAATTTCATCCGGACTAACCACCTCAATCGGCAATGATTTATACAAATCAGGCCCCATGATTTTCACAGGAAAACCAACCCAATGTTCTAATCCTTTTTGAATTTGAATCAAAACAGGCGGAACAACTGAACTGATTAATACGGATTCAACCACCACCTGATCAAATCCCTTTTCGGCTAATTCCTTTTGAATCCAATGTTCTAAGCGAATGGCAGTCCAAGGCTGATGGGTAGGCGTCCGAAGATGAACCTGCCATCCTTCTGAGGTATAAAAACCACAAACGATGTCTGTGTTCCCGATGTCAACGACTAAATGCATATAAATTTATTGTGGTAAATCTTTTTCTAAACCAGCCGATAAGATCGGGAAACGTAACCACGATTTTGGATCTAAACTGTAATCATCCACATGAAATCCAGGTGCATAACGCTCCCGTTTCCATTGATTTCGAGCCCATAAACGGAAAAAACGATGTATAAATCCACTCAATTGCGCTTTTGAAAATGTATTTCCGTAGGTGTTTTCTAATAAGCTAAAGCAGGCTTCTGGGCTTTGGTGATCATAAA
>CANGCD010000168.1 GCA_947452215.1 Cytophagaceae bacterium
ACTTCGGGGAATAATACATGAAATATTTTATTCTAGCAGGAGAAAAGTCGGGCGATTTACACGGATCCAATTTGATTCGTGAAATCAAACAGATGGATTCACAAGCAGAAATAAAAGCATGGGGCGGAGATGGGATGCAAGCAGAAGGCGCCGAAATCTTAATACACCACAAGGAATTAGCCATCATGGGGCTTTTAGGTGTATTGCAAAATATCCAGCGACTGAAAGGTTTGTTTGTGAAATTCGGCATCCACATCGAAACATTTAAACCGGATACCATCATCTTTATTGATTACGGAGGATTCAACCTAAAAGCGGCTAGAATCGCCAAAACCAAGGGATATCATACGCAATTCTACATTGCACCAAAGGTATGGGCTTGGAATAAAGGACGAATAGAAGACATCAAAAAATGGATAGATGAATTGTATGTTATCTTTCCATTTGAACTTTCATTATTTACCGAAAGAGGAATAAAAACGCATTACGTAGGAAATCCTTTACAAGATGCGGTGACTCATTTTAAACCCTCCAAAGTATTTATAGACGATAATAACCTAAAACAATCGTATGTCGCATTATTAGCAGGTAGTAGAAAACAAGAAATCAAAAGTGCGCTACCTGTTTTTGCACAATTAGCTGCCGAAAACCCTGAAATTAATTTTGTGGTAGCGGGGATATCCGAATGGAGAGAATTATATCACCACTATCCTATCCACGTCTTGTACGATCAAACCTATGACCTTTTAAGTCATGCCAAAGCAGCAGTAGTAACCTCTGGAACAGCAACCTTAGAAACCGCATTATTTAAGATTCCACAGGTCGTAGTGTATAAAACCGATTGGTTATTTTACTCGTTAGCCAAGTTATTAGTTAAAATCAAGTACATCTCGCTTGTTAATATCATCCTAGATAAATTAGCTGTACCGGAATTAATCCAGGTACAATTTACAAGCCAACATATACAAATGCATTTGAATAAGCTTCTGAACGAAAATTCAACAGATCGAAAGCAACAATTAACCGACTATGAAAACTTAGCCGAATTAATTGGACCATCTGGAGCATCTAAGAAAACTGCGGCATTAATCGTTCAAGCAGCTCAATCTGCTAAATAATTCTTTATCCAAGTTTTTTGGACACCAGGTATCGAAGCATAATACCGAGCTATTTCTTTCTTATCCACCTCAAAATCTCCCGTCGGGTAATAAGGATCCCGTACTTTGATTTCTTTATTGACATAATCAAAACCAATCATCATGATGGGAACATTAGCTTGAACTGCTATATGATAAAAACCGGTCTTCAATTTGTCCACATCCTTGCGAGTTCCTTCAGGAGCTAAAACCGCATGAAAAGTGTCTTTACTATTGTAAATATCTACAATGGAACTCACTAAATTGGTATTTTTAGACCTATCTACAGGATAACCTCCTAGCCACGAAAATATACCACCAAAAGGCCCCTCAAAGAGCTCCTTCTTTCCCCAATATAAAATAGGCAATTTCATTAACGAACGAGCACCTAAACCAATTGGGAAATCCTTCCAAGTAGCATGAGGACAAACGATAACAACCGTTTTCTTTAAATCGCGGGGAATATTGCCAACAAGCTTCCAGCCTGCGGCTTTAAACAAAAAATCAAAAATAGGGCTAGATACTAACATAAAGATTCGATATGCTGTTGAATTTGATGTAATGAATTCTGAGGGTCAATTAAAATAGCATCCCAACCAAAATTGAGAGCTGACTCTATATTATGTTTATTGTCATCATAAAAGATTATATGATGATCATGCAATTGGTTGTCATTAACAATTTGCTTGTAAATAGAGACGTCCGGCTTCACCACACCCATCTTAAAAGAGAGATGAACACGATTAAAAGCATCAAAAAGATTATAATTGGGATACTCGAGATTAAGAAATAATCGAGCGTGAATATTGCTCGTATTACTCAGAAGGTAAATTGGAAAAGAAGACTTTAGACTCTTAATATATTGACAAAGTGTTTCATCAAAAGATAACAACAATGCATTAAACGCTACTTGAAATTGTTCAGAATCACAGGTTAATTGAAGTCGATCAATGATAAACGTTTCAAATTCATTATCTGACTGAAGTCCTGCCTCGTACTTAGACCACAATTGTTCTTCTTGAGTTATCAGCTTAATATCTTCAGCTGAATACAAAGATGAATATAGAGCAAAAGCCTCATACGTTTTATCCAAATCAATAGGCAACAATACATTCCCTAAATCAAAGATGAGCGCATGAGGCTTTTTCATAATTTATTCAACAACAACGCCCATTTGACCGAATTTCTCGATTCGAGCCATGATGCGTTCTTGTGGATCTAGTTTAGATAATTTAGCTAACTCTTCTTTGACGACCGCTTTCACGATAGCCGCAGCTCCATCAGGATCTAAATGAGCACCACCTAAAGGCTCAGGAATAATGCCATCAATCAATCGATTCGATAACATGTCTTCCGCCGTTAATTTTAAGGCTTCAGCGGCTTGTTCTTTGTAATTCCAACTGCGCCATAAAATGGATGAACAAGATTCTGGAGAAATAACCGAATACCATGTATTTTCCATCATTAACACCTTATCTCCTACAGCAATGCCTAAAGCTCCACCAGAAGCACCCTCACCAATGATGATACAAATTACAGGAACCTTTAGCATGAACATGTCACGAATATTACGTGCAATTGCTTCTCCTTGTCCCCTTTCTTCAGCTTCTAATCCTGGAAATGCGCCCGGTGTATCAATAAGACAAACAATAGGCTTATTAAACTTCTCAGCCATTTTCATCAGGCGCAAGGCTTTTCGATAACCCTCAGGGTTAGGCATTCCGAAATTACGCATTTGACGCTGCTTTGTATTCCGACCTTTTTGTTGGCCTATAAACATGACCGAATACTCATCATCAATATTACCAAAACCACCCACCATAGCCTTATCATCGGCCACTGAACGATCCCCATGAATTTCAATGAACTCAGTACACATCTTTTCAATATAATCGAATGTATAGGGACGATCTGGGTGACGGGATAATTGAACACGTTGCCAACGAGTCAAATTAGCAAATGTTTCTTTTTTCAATTCTAAAATTTTTTCAGTTAAGGATGCTACAGCACCGGAAACGTCTACATTATTTTCTAATGCCAATTTGCGCATCTCAATCAACTTGTCTTCTAACTCCGCGATAGGCTTTTCAAATTCTAATAATGTTCTCATGCTGGTTTTAAAATTACAATTGCAAAATTAAAGATTAAAGTGTGAAAGTCTCAGCCTTCTCAGGTAAAATAACATCTGAAAAACCTAATCGTCTAATTTCATCTCTAAATTCTAACATACTTTCTTCCTCACCATGCGATAAAAATACTTTCTTTAATTTTTCAGGCTTTTGGTTGGCTACAAATTTCAATAATCCTTTTTGATCAGCATGACCAGAAAATACATCAATTTTACGAATCTGTGCATTAACACGATATTCACGATCCTTCACCCGAATTAAATCTGTTCCTTCCATCAATTGACGCCCCAAGGTACCTTCAGCTGAGTAACCAATCAACAAAATTGTTGCGTAACTATTCGAAATATTATCGGCAATATGTTGCTCCACACGCCCGCCAGAAATCATTCCTGAAGAGGAAATGATAATACAGGGTTCATGGTAATTTCTGATGGCACGAGACTCCTTTTCTGTCTGAAGAAAAATCAAATTCTCTACATCAAACAAATCATCATACTCTTTATGAAATTCCCTAGCTTCAGGATTTAAATAGGCTAAATATTTTCCGTAAATACGCGTAGAACTTTTACCCATTGGGCTATCGGTAAAAACACGAATTGCAGGAAATCCACGTTCCTCAATTAAACGATTCATCGTATACAATACCGCTTGTGTACGACCAACAGAAAAGGCAGGAATAATCAAACGGCCAGGTTTGTCGATACAAGTTTCTTTGATGATTTTGGCCAAAGCGTCAATCGGTTCAACTTTATCTTCATGTACACGATTACCATAGGTACTTTCACATACCAAATAATCACAGGCAGGCATTGGATAGGGATCGATGTGCAAAGGGTAGTCAAATCGACCAATATCCCCACTAAAACCTAAGGTTTTTGTCTCCTCACCTTCTGTAATAGAAAAATATAAATGGGCGGCCCCTAAAAGATGACCAGCAGGTATGAAAGTCAATTCAAGCCCGGGCTTAATAACAAATTTCCGATTGAATTGAAGTGTAACAAAATTACCAAGTGAATCCTCGACGTCTTTTTGGAGGTATAAATCACCTCGACGCAATAAACGATCCATTTGTTTATGCTTCTTTTTACTTTCGCCTTGAGCAGCGCGTAATTTACGCAGATGTAAATTAGCAGAATCCATAAGAAGAAGCGCAGCTAGATCTGCAGTTGGGGGTGTACAAAGTACTTGCCCCTCATAACCCTCACGATATAGCATTGGAATATTCCCCGAATGATCAATGTGAGCATGCGTTAGTACGACCAAATTAATTAAGGTTGGATCAAATGGGAAAAAAGGAGCCGGTTCATACGGAACATCAAAATCAATGGATCGCTCCATATCTGTTCCACAATCAATGAGAATTTTATAGCCATCTTCGAGCTCCAACAAATACATAGAACCTGTAACTTGTTTGGCCGCTCCGAGAAATTGTAACTTCATAATTTAAAAAGAAAATAGGGCCACGAATGGCCCCAATGCATTACAAAAATACAAGTATTTTCTTGAATTACGAATTATTTAACCTCGCGCGCGAATTTGGCTTGAGCTGCAT
>CANGCD010000169.1 GCA_947452215.1 Cytophagaceae bacterium
GTCACGTCGATTCCTGCTTGCAGCCATTTGTTGGACGTCGCTATGCCAGTAGGACAATGATTGGTATGGCATTTTTGTGCTTGAATACAGCCGATGGACATCATGGCTTCACGGGCTATGTTAATTGAATCTGCACCCATGGCAAATGCCAATAAAGCTTTTTCAGGAAAGCCTAATTTACCAGAAGCTATGAAATAGATTTTATCTGTTAAATCGTGTCGTTGAAAAATTTGATAAACCTTGGCAAATGCAAACGTAAATGGCATCGATACGTGGTCTGCAAAGGCATGCGGTGCGGCTCCTGTTCCACCTTCACCACCATCAATCGTGATGAAATCGGGTCCTTTACCTGTTTTTGCCATGTAAGCAGCTAATTCTTCCCATTGCTCTAATTTTCCAATAGCAGATTTAACGCCTACAGGCAATCCCGTTTCATTCGCCATTGATTCGATGAATTCTACCATTTCAGGTACATTACTGAATTGTGCATGGAAAGCCGGTGAAATGGCATCTTTGCCCAAGGGTATAAGGCGAATGTCTGCAATTTCTTGATTTATTTTGGATGCAGGTAACATACCCCCTTTGCCTGGTTTAGCTCCTTGAGATAATTTTAATTCGATGGCACGCAACTGGGGATTTTCATCTACCTTTTGTTTCAACTTACTCATGGAAAAAGTTCCATCCAATTCCCGAACGCCAAAATAAGCTGTCCCAATATTTAGCACGACATCTGCCCCAAATTGATGATAAGGAGATAAGGATCCTTCACCGGTATTGTGATAACAACCTGCAATTTGGGCTCCCTTGTTTAAGGATTCAATAGCTTTGGCCGATAGGGAGCCAAAGCTCATGCCTGAAATATTCACGATGGAATACGGCCGAAAGGGTCTTTTACGGTTGTGATATAGGCCAATTACTTTGGTGGCAGGCAATACACTTGGATTTTTCTTGCTGGGGTGGTTGGCCGGTGGATTGTATCCCATCATGGCGTTTTTGATGAAGATATAGCCAGGTGAATTAAAGTCTTGATCTGTTCCAAAACCTTGGAGGTTATTTTCATTTTTAGACGATGCATAAATCCATGAACGCTCTTCGCGATTAAAGGGCAATTCTTCACGGTTATTTGCAACGATGTATTGACGTAATTCGGGTCCGATTTTTTCTAGCCAATAACGGAAATGGCCAACAATCGGAAAATTATGTGTGATGGTGTGACTCTTTTGTACAAAAATGTCACGAATGATAACGGCAAGTAGTACAATTCCTACCCAGAACCAAGCTGAGTTTACCCAAGTGTGGATTTCCATTTGTTGATGATTTTAGAACAAATTTGATAATTTTTTCCCAATTCTTATTTTTATCTTTGTTGTTTAATTGGATTATGCAAGCAGATTATCAACAACTGAAACAATTTGTCAGTTCCGTTTTTGAATCCATCGGATGTCCGGAAGACGATGCTTTATTAGCAGCTCATGTATTGGTCTCTGCGGACGCTCGAGGAATCGATTCTCACGGGGTAGCGCGTTTGGCGGGTTATGTTCGTTTGTATGACAATGGGCGATTAAATCCTAATCCTCAAATTCGAATCTTACATGAAAGCCCATCTACTGCTTTAGTTGATGGAGATCGTGGTCTAGGCCTTGTTGTCGCACCCAAAGCCATGGAAATTGCTACTGAGAAAGCAGCGATTGCCGGAACGGGTTGGGTAGCTGTTCAGAATTCTAATCATTTTGGTATTGCAGGTTATCATGCGATGAAAGCCGTTGAGAAAGGCATGATCGGTTGGGCCATGACGCATGCTGCTCCTTTGGTTACTCCTACGTTTTCACGCGAAAAACTTTTGGGAACAAATCCCATTGCTGTAGGTATTCCGGCCAATGAAGAGCCTGCTTTTCTAGCTGATTTTGCCTCTACGGCAGTAGCTTATGGTAAATTAGAAATCCTACAACGGAAAGGTTTAGATACCCCTTCGGGTTGGGTACAAGATAAAGATGGTAAGCCATGTAATGACGCCTTTGCCATTAAAAATGGGGGTGCATTATTACCATTAGGCGGTGATCGTGAACATGGTTCACACAAAGGTTATGCTTTAGGTGCTATCGTAGATATATTATCCGGGGTGCTTTCTGGGGCAAATTTTGGTCCATGGGTTCCTCCATTCGCGACGGCTGGCTTTATGCAAGCAGGAGAAACGGTTGGTAATGGAACTGGGCATTTTTTAGGTGCGATGCGCATTGATGCTTTCCGACCAGCTGAAGCCTTTAAAGATGATATGGATAGGTGGATCAAACGTTTCCGAGCAGCGGATGCCGTTGACGGTCAGAAAGTAATTATTCCTGGAGACCCAGAACGTGAATTAGAAAAAATACGTATGCAAGATGGGATACCTTTGTTGGAGCCTGTAGTTGCCGATTTAAAAGCCTTAGCAGGCCGTTTTTCAGTAGATTTTAAAATAGCTTAAAATGGTTTCAAATAAAAAATTAAAGATTTTTATCCTGGTATTTTCGTTGGTTACAGCCATGTTTTCCTATTACGTTTGGCAAATATTTAAAACGCCAAATTTCAATGTGAAAGGGGAATCATATGCCATCTTAATTCCTAAGGGTGCCGATTATAAACAAGTACTCGATAGTCTTGATAAGTATGATGTTGTTCGTGATAAGTTAAGCTTTCGATTTTTAGCTAAGGCGTTAGGAGTTGCAGATAAAGTGAAACCTGGGCGCTACGTAGTCGGACCCGAAACGGGTAATTGGGAGTTGTTGCGTAAGATGCGCAATGGCCGACAAGATGCGCTTCGCATGACCATTAATAATTTCCGACTAAAGGAAGATATAGCTTCGAAGTTAGGAAAGCAATTGGCATATGATTCAACGTATATTATGAAAATGTTGGATTCCAATGCAATCACTTCACAATATGGATATAGTCCCGAAACCATTGCATGTTTGTTTATTCCGGATACCTATGAGGTATTTTGGACTTCATCATTTGATGATTTTATGAAAAAAATGCAGAAGGCAAATAAACGTTTTTGGAATCAGAAGCGGATAAGTGAAGCTTCAGCATTGGGAATGACACCTATTCAAGCAGGTATTTTAGCGTCAATCGTTTATGGAGAAAGCAAAGAATCTGCTGAGCAGGCGCGGATAGCTGGTGTTTATTGGAACCGATTCCGTACGGGTATGCCACTTCAAGCAGACCCTACGATTGTTTTTGCATGGAAGGACTTTACGATAAAGCGCGTGACAGGAAAATATACAGCAATCAATTCGCCTTATAATACCTATCGAAATGTAGGTTTGCCTCCAGGGCCAATTTCTATTCCACCGGTAGATGTGATAGATAAAGTACTACATTTAGAGAAACATGAATACATGTATTTCTGTGCGAAAGAAGATTTTTCTGGTTTTCACAATTTTGCTAAAACATATCCTGAACATTTATTGAATGCTGCTAAATATCAAGCAGCTTTAGATGCTCGCAAAATCCAATAAGATGTATTCACACGCTGTCAAGTACCGAGTTTGTTATGCTGATACAGATCAGATGGGATATGTCTATTATGGGAATTATGCTCGTTTGTATGAAATAGCACGTGTAGAAACCTTGCGCAGCTTGGGAGTTAGTTATAAATCCTTGGAAGATAATGGGATTGGCCTTCCGGTTGCCGAGCACTATACTAAATTTATTGCTCCAGGCTTATACGACGATGAATTAACGATAATTTGTCAAGTTGATATGTTACCTACAGCCAAAATTGTATTCTCCTATCGGATTAAGAATGAGGATGGCTTATTAATTAATGAAGGAAATACTACCTTGGTATTTATGGATTTAAAGACTAAAAAAGTTGTCAAAGCTCCTGATTTTATCATGCAGGCTTTACAACCTTATTATCAGCTATGAGGAAAAGTTTATTAAATGAAATAAAGCAGATTTGGCGTGAATACGAGGAGCATTATGTGCTCGTTCGCATCATTTCTATTTTGTATCAAAAAATCTTTCAATTTGACATAGACGTAAGGGCTGCTGCTGTAGCTTATAATTTTACCTTAGCCGTTTTCCCTACCATCATCTTTCTTTTTTCTTTACTACCATATTTACCGGTTGAGCATTTAGATTATAAGATTATTAGTTTTATTAAGGCGACTGTTCCCAAAAATCTCCAAAGCGATTTAACTGAATTGATAACTGAAATCGTGAATAAAAAAAGGGGAGGGGTTCTGTCCTTTGGTTTCTTTTTCGCCCTTTATGCAAGCACGAGTGGAATTTTAGCTTTAATGCGCTCCTTTAACTTGACCTATAAAACGAGTGAGAATCGTGGATTTATTAAGGAGCGATTGGTTGCAGTAGGCCTGAATTTTCTGCTTACGTTTGTTTTAATTACCTCCTTCATGGTATTCATATTGGGAAATTTTGTGGTAAAATATTTAGCCAAAGAAGGGATTTTGGAATACAATTTCACTTTTTATTTAACCAAAGTATTGACCTATTTTGTCATCTTTTCGGTCTTCTTTTTTACCATTTCCTTGATCTATTATTATGCTCCAGCGATACATAAACGTTGGAAATTTTTTAATGCGGGTTGCATCACGGCATCGGTCATGATGATTCTCATTTCCAATGTCTTTTCGTATTATTTGGTCAATTTTGCAAGTTATCACAAGGTTTACGGTTCGATTGGCTCGTTGATTGCCTTGATGGTATGGTTGTATTTTGTCGGGTTGATTCTTATTGTTGGTTTTGAAATTAACGCGAGTATCGACCAGGTTAAGATTGAAGAGTTGGAGGAAGAGCAAC
>CANGCD010000170.1 GCA_947452215.1 Cytophagaceae bacterium
TATTTGCATTTTGAGTGGCATATAAAGACCCTCCGTAATTTCCAGCATTTTTCGCGAAACCAACCCCACCTTTCGCAGCACGGATGTATTCAGTTTCTACACGAACACGCAAAGGCTTCGAGTAATAAGAACCCACAGGGCAATTAAAAATAATGAATTTATACGTTGTCGAAGGCGTAACACCCACATATTCATCCGTCGCAAACATGAATGGACGAATGTATAAGGAACAGCCTTCTTTAGCTGGCACCCAAGCTTGATCTAATTTCAACAATTCACGCAAACCACCTAAAAATATTTCCTCAGGAACTTCGGGCATGCACATGCGATGTGCCGACTTATTAAATCGCTTCCAGTTCTCCTCTGGACGAAATACCTGAATGCTTCCATCTTTACCTCGGTAGCCTTTCATGCCTTCAAAAATGGATTGACCATAATGCAAAGACATCATTGCTGGCTGATATTCCAAGGGTCCATACGGCTGAATATTGACCGATTGCCAAGCGCCATTCGCATATTCTGCGACCAACATGTGATCAGCAAAGCTGCGACCAAAGGCTAGTTGATCAAAATCAACTTGATCAATTCTTGATTTCTTGATAGGTTCAATGTGGATTTGCATACGTTATATATTAATTTATTTGCCTGAATTCCAAGGAATTTCAGGTATACCTAGGCTATGATGCAAGTAACGACACACCATAAATAAGTAGTCAGATAATCGATTCAAATAAGCCATCGCAATTTCATAATCGGAATGTTCGGTAGCTTGTACCCAACGAATTAAACTACGTTCCGCACGCCGACAAACGGTTCGCACAACCTGCGCGATGGCAATGGTTTCATGTCCACCCGGCAGGATAAAAAATCGCATGGGTGCTAATTGAGCATCTAAGTCATCTATATTATTCTCCAGAGACACGATATCCTGCAGCGAAATCAATTCCATGTTCCCCAGCATCTCCTTCGAATCACTCGCGACATGCGCGCCTAGAACAAAAAGACTAGATTGAATAGGTTGTATTTTGGCTGCGAGTTCCGCATCGACTTTACAAATCAAGAGTCCCAAGTGTGAATTAAGCTCATCGATATCCCCGATAGCTTCCAAACGAAAATCAGATTTAGATAATCCCTTTCCGTCTGCCAATCGAGTAAACCCCGCATCCCCTTGTTTTGTGTAGATCTTCATAATTTGTAAAAGAATAACAAAAATAGTTTTTTCGGCCTTGAATCCAAAGGAAAGCCCATATTTATCAAAAAACAAGAAAGATTAGGCAATCGCGTTCGTATGAACTAATTTTGGGAACAATTTGAATTATATGTCAATAGATCATTTCGTTTCGCGTATTTGGCGCATTTTGTCCATGGTTGCCTTCGGCTTCACCTTGTTGTTTGTTTATCGAGGATTACCCGATCCTGCAGCTGTACATTTCGGCGAAACAGGACGAGGAGATGGCTTTTTACCCAAAGAGGAAATCTTTTACTTGACCGCTGGAATCGTAACCATACTAAATGTATTGGCCTTATTGTTAATCAAAAGTGTTGCGAGTGTTCCCGAAAATGTTTGGGGCAAAATTTTCAACATCTTCGCAAGCAAAGGGGATGCAACGATTAAAACGACTTTGATCAATTGGTTACACTACCTACCAGCATTAATCAATACGTTCCTTATTTTGGTTTTTCGTGTACTTCTTCAGTTAAATGATTTACGTACCTACGATTCCGACTATACATATGTACCTAAATTAGGGATTATCTTAATTTTCGTATGGTTGCTCTATTTACCAATCCGATTATTTTTATCGCCTACGCATAGCCCGGAAGAAGCATGATGCACAATATGCCCGACATTTCGATTCAGGCGTTTGATTACGAATTACCCGATGCACATATTGCATTTTTCCCGAGTCAAATGCGAGATGAATCTCGTTTACTTGTACACAATAAAGGTTTAACAAGCCATCATTCCTTCAAGCATTTACCCGAATTAGTTCCGGGGGACAGCCTATTTATTTTCAATAATACCAAGGTGATTCCTGCCCGAATTCAATTGCAAAAGGAAAGTGGCACGACGATCGAAATATTTCTTCTAAAGCCCCTAGTAGATAATGTTGCCACACAACAGGTCATGGAGCGACGAAGTGAAATAACCTGGGAATGTTTGGTGGGTAATAAAAAGCGTTGGAAATCCGGAGAATCATTAAACAAAACCATCCATATTGAAGGTGACACTGTCGAACTTAAGCTTCTTTGGCATGATCGAGATTTAAATCAAGTTCAAATTCAATGGTCAAGCGATCATACTTTCGCGAACATACTTAATGAAATCGGCAAAATTCCCCTCCCACCCTACATGGAACGGGACACCGAATTATCAGACCAAGATCGCTACCAAACGGTTTTTTCCAAAGAACTAGGCGCAGTTGCGGCACCAACAGCCAGCTTACATTTCACGCCTGAGATTTTGGAGCAATTAACATCAAGAGGTATCCCACATACGTTCTTGACGTTACATGTAGGTGCAGGTACTTTTTTACCCGTCAAAGAAGATGAAATCCGAAATCATCCCATGCATCGGGAACAATTAATCTTTGAACGCGAATTTATCCTGCAATTGGTACAACACCGAGGATCCTATATACCCGTTGGGACGACTGCGCTACGAGCAGTAGAGAGTTTATATTGGTCGGGCGTATGGATTCTTGAAGGTCACACCATACCGGATTCCGGCTTAATCATTCCTAAGGAGTTCGCTTACAACGACAGAAAAGACATTTCTACGGATGAAGCATTGAAAGCAATTTTATCCTATATGGATGCAAACCAACAAACACAGTGGCTAGCCCAAACCGAATTACTTATTATGCCATCCTATCGTTTTCGTTTTTGTGATGTTTTAATAACCAATTTCCACCAACCGAAATCGACATTATTGGTACTTGTATCCGCACTTATCGGGGAATCTTGGAAAGAAATCTATGAGGAGGCAAAGCAAGAAGGCTATCGTTTTTTAAGTTATGGCGATGCGTGTTTGTTTTTCAAAAAGGAAAAATAATTCCGAAGAATCACTAATTTTGTGGCCCAAGAAAAAACGTTGGACGTTGGACGTTGGACGTTGGACGTTGGACGTTGGACGTTGGACGTTGGAATTAAATATTATTAACCCCAGGTTTCAACCTGGGGACCCTAGGCTAAAGCCTAGGGCTAAAAACATAGGAAGATGAATTTCATTGAAGAATTGCGCTGGAGAGGTATGTTGCAGGATATGATTCCTGGATTAGAAAATCAATTGGCCAAAGAAATGACGGTGGCCTACATTGGTTTCGATCCAACTGCACCCAGTTTACATATAGGTAATTTGGCAGCAATTATGTTGTTGAAGCATTTTCAATTGTGTGGCCACAAGCCCATAGCTTTGGTTGGTGGTGCGACAGGAATGATTGGAGACCCATCTGGGAAGGCAGCTGAACGTGAGTTTTTATCGGAAGATACGTTACGCGCTAATCAGGTTGGCATTCAAAAGCAATTGGAAAAATTCTTAGAATTCCATGCAGGAGCAAATTCGGCCGAGGTAGTTAATAATTATGATTGGTTTAAGGAATTTAGCTTTTTAGGATTTTTGCGTGAAGCAGGAAAGTTTTTGACTGTGAATTACATGATGTCGAAAGACTCAGTTAAGAAACGCTTGGAAACGGGTATTTCATTTACCGAATTTTCATATCAATTATTACAAGGATACGATTTCTACCATTTATATAAGACGAAGAATGTTCGACTTCAAATGGGCGGTTCGGATCAGTGGGGAAATATTACAACAGGGACGGAAATTATTCGTCGGAAAGAAGGCCATGATGAAGATGCGACAGAGCGAGCAGCTTTTGCATTAACAACTCCTTTAGTAACAAAGGCTGATGGAACGAAATTCGGAAAATCGGAATCGGGCAATGTTTGGTTGGATGCGGAGAAGACGAGCCCTTATGCCTTTTATCAATTTTGGTTGAACGCCGCTGATGCGGATGTACCCCGTTTGATACGAGTCTTTACCTTATATACGAAAGAGCAGATTGAGGAATTAGAGAAACAACATGCGGAGGCGCCACATTTACGTATATTACAAAAGGCTGTGGCAGAGGAAGTTACTACGCGTGTTCATGGCGCAGAAGTTTGTGCCCTAGTGATTGAGGCCTCTAGCCTATTGTTTTCAAAAGATGCGGTTGAATTAATTGCGGGTGCATCAGATGCATTATTAGCTCAATTACCGATACATGAAGTATCTGCGACATTATTAGCAGAATGTAAGAACCTGACGGATTTAATTAGTGTCGGTACGGACAACTTAATTTTTCCTTCCAAAGGAGAAGCACGTAAGGCCATTCAAAACAATGCCATTAGTGTGAACAAAGTGAAGGTGACGGATCCGAACGCGGCATTAGATTTTGAAAAAATTCGAGGCCAATACCTATTGGTAGGTAATGGAAAACAAAAAAATTACATTTTATCCTTTAAATAGTTCAGCAAATAGGGTTTGAGCAAAAAAAAGTGAAATTATTTTCAGAGGTGTATTGGTATTTATAAATTAATCCTACATCTTTGCACTCCCAATCGCTAGGAAAAAGCTTCTAGCACATTGACGGAAGGGTTTACGGGAAGGTTTCGACTGGAGAGTAGGCGTGGAAGTTGAAAGAGTTCTTTGACGTGTTGATAGAAATAAAGACGAGATTAATTCTTTAAATGAATTAGTCATAATAAGTAGCATTCAAGACAAGGATAATGACAATTTTCTTATTAAAATA
>CANGCD010000171.1 GCA_947452215.1 Cytophagaceae bacterium
CTTTTTGTGGCACCTCGCTCCTTGGACTTATCTTTTTTACAAGCATACATCGATCCTATTGAGGTCATTCGCTTTGATGATAGCTACTTTAAAAGCCCAAAAACATACAATAAACTATTAACAAATACATCGTTTTATTCTGCATTTAGCCGGTTTGAATATATTTTAATTTACCAATTAGATGCATTTGTATTTGAAGACCAATTGCTGGCATGGTGCGACAAAGGTTACGATTATATCGGAGCACCTAAATTGAGAAAACATCATGTATCCAATCAATATTCCTGCGAACCCGTCGTATTCAATGGAGGCTTATCCTTACGCAAAATCAAACCTATTTTACGGTATTTACGTATCTACCATTTTTTCTTCAAGGAATGGCTAGCGAATGAGGATATGATGTTCTCGTTTGCACAACGTCGGGTTTACCCACTTCGATTCTTATTGAAATTACCATCTTGGAGGGAAGCACTTGCATTTTCCATTGAAAAAAACCCTCAAATAGCCTATCGGGAACTAAAGGGATTACCCTTTGGATGCCATGCCTGGGAACGTTATGATCCCCATTTTTGGGAACAATTTATCCCAGTCAAAATTGATAAACTAAACTTCGCAGGGTTGAAATAACATGCGCATGGAACGAACCTTCCGACGAGAGATGGGGATAATCTCATTATTAATCAAACGAATTGATTTTTGCGATTTAAAATCAATATGTTGAATAGCAGCCGGATTAATTAAGGCCGATTTGGATGGGCGAATAAATCCGCCATGCTCTAGTACATCTGCAAAATATTTTAAGGTTCTGCAGGACAAAAATTTCCGGCCATCCTTCATGATTACATGCGAATAATTTCCTTCCCCGCGGACAAGCAATATGTCACAAGCTATCACTTGAATTCCGTCAAGTACAAATGCTGGCAAGGCAAGTAATTTTTCTTCAGTTAACATGTTTTCTTCTAATTGTTTCTAGTACTAGGAGTATTCGAAATTAGAGTAATGCAACACGGAAAAGGAATAGAATTGAGTTATTTGCGTTATTGCTGTTTTATGAATCTTATTCATTTATTTAACGGTATGCTGCTGAGTATTCAAAATATGTATTATCACATTAATTAGCGTCAATTAAACAAGAAGAGGGAAAAACTTAGGTACTAAAACTGCACAAACCGGATAATAGAACTAAGAAAAAATGATAATATTGTGAATAAATCAGAAACGAAAAATATGAAAACCAGAAGATTTGGAAAAACGAATTGGGAGGTAAGTGAAATGGGCTATGGCATGTGGGGATTGGCAGGTTGGACAGGGTCCGACATCCAAGAGGTGAATGAATCCCTAGAATTAGCCGTTGAATTAGGCGCTAATTTTTTTGACACCGCATGGGGCTATGCAGAAGGAAAAAGTGAACAAATCTTAGGGGAATTAATTAAGAGACATCCTAATAAGAAATTGTACGCAGCAACAAAAATTCCGCCAAAGAACTTTACTTGGCCGTCGAAAGGACATTTTACGATTGAGGAATGCTTTCCTGCTGATCATATCATCGAATACACCGAAAAGAGCTTAAAAAATTTAGGGGTCGAGCAAATTGACCTGCAGCAATTCCATGTCTGGGAGGATGCTTGGGCTAATTCTGAGGAATGGCAAAAAGCGGTTGAAGTATTAACTGCTGCCGGCAAAGTAGCTCATTGGGGAATTTCGGTGAACCGATGGGAGCCCAACAATTGTCTAAAAACACTTGAAACGGGATTAATCTCATCGGTTCAGGTGATTTATAACATCTTCGACCAAAATCCTGAAGACCAATTATTCCCTTTGTGTAAGAAATTGGATGTGGGAATCATCGCACGCGTACCATTTGATGAGGGAAGTTTAACGGGTTTGATGACTTATGATACAACATTCCCAGCGGATGATTGGCGGTCAACCTATTTTGTTCCCGAAAATCTAATCTCAAGTGTAGACCATGCAAACGCGCTAAAACCCTTAGTTCCGGCTGGTATGAACTTACCAGAAATGGCATTGCTATTTATCCTTTCGAATCCGGATGTTGGGACCATTATTCCTGGCATGCGCAAGCAAAACCATGTGAAAAGCAATATCGCATGTTCAGATGGAACTGGATTGCCAGCAAGTTTATTAACGGAATTGCGTGGACACCGTTGGGATCGCCAACCTACTGAATGGTCCCAATAGCCTGATCAAATAATTCTTTGAGCTTAGGCTCTTCTCGAAATCCCGATGTTTTTTGGATCAGTTTTCCCTTGCGAAAAACCAAAAAACTCGGGATTTCGTCAATTCCATTGGCCTGCAATATGGCCTGATTCCCATCCGCCTCTACCTTAATTACCGAAACTTTCCCCTTGTATTCTCCGGCGAACTTATCGACCATCGGCATCATTTTGAGGCAAGGAGCACACCATTTAGCATAAAAATCCACGACAACAGCATCATTTTCTTTGGCTAATTTTTCAAAATCCGCCAAACTCCAAGCGGCATCGTGTTTCACCGTAGGAACACCCTCAAGCGGCATCATCTTCGTCGTCCATTTTAAATAGCCCCCTTTCAACTCTGTCACTTGAAATCCTTTGGCACGCATGAGTTCTGCGGCTTGAGCGGACCGACCGCCCGAGAGACAATAAATCAAAACGGGTTTATTTTTGTCCAGTTTATCTATTTCCTTGGCAAAACCTTCCGAACGAAAATCGATGTTTGTAGCTTTGGGTAAATGTCCACCCCCAAACTCTCCGCTTGTCCGAACATCGAGCAATAATGCTTGGGGCAATTCCGCTATTTTACTCGAAAATGATTCAACGTCAAGCACTTGCGCAAATAAAGGACTCACGCCTAGAGCTAAAAACAGGATTAGAAAGGAATATTTTTTCATTTTGAGGGGAAGTCAGGTTATAAAATCATGAATAAACACAAAATCCACGGAAATTATCCAAATTTTACGTTATTTTGCAAGGCAATTTAAGCAATTACATCGTAATCATTTATTCACAATAACAATAAAAAGATGAGTGCAATACAGTACGTACACGCCAGACAAATTTTAGATTCACGCGGAAATCCAACAATCGAAGTTGATATCAAGACCGAAGACGGAGCTTTCGGTAGAGCTGCAGTTCCTTCAGGAGCTTCTACAGGTATCCATGAGGCTGTTGAGCTTCGTGATGAAGACAAATCAGTTTACGTAGGTAAAGGGGTTTTGAAGGCTGTTGAGAACGTAAACAGAGCTATTGCTGAAGAATTATGGGGCTTAGAAGTTTCTGAGCAAAACATGATCGACCGTTTAATGATTGAGTTAGATGGTACTCCAAACAAAGGTAAATTAGGCGCAAACGCAATCTTAGGTGTTTCTATGGCAGTTGCCAAAGCAGCGGCACAAGAAGCAGGTTTGCCATTGTATCGTTACATCGGTGGTGTTAATGCAAACACATTGCCAGTTCCGATGATGAACATCTTGAATGGTGGTTCACACGCAGACAATTCAATCGATTTCCAAGAATTCATGGTGATGCCAGCGAAAGCTGAGTCATTCTCACACGCATTGCGTATGGGTACTGAAGTATTCCATGCATTGAAAGGTGTCTTGAAATCAAAAGGATATTCAACAAACGTAGGTGATGAAGGTGGTTTTGCACCAAACATCAAGTCGAACGAAGAGGCAATCGAAATCGTATTGCAATCAATCGAAAAAGCAGGTTACAAACCAGGCGAAGAAATCTTCATCGCAATGGATGCTGCTGCATCTGAATTCTATGATGAGAAAACAGGTCTTTATACCTTCAAAAAATCAGATGGCAAGCAATTGAACAACATGGAAATGGCTGCTTACTGGAAGACTTGGGCTGACAAATACCCAATTATTTCGATTGAAGATGGTATGGCTGAAGACGATTGGGCTGGCTGGGCTGAGCAAACTAAATTGATCGGTTCTAAATGTCAATTAGTTGGTGACGATTTATTTGTTACAAACGTGAAGCGTTTACAAGAAGGTATCGAAAAAGGCGTTGCTAACGCGGTATTAGTTAAAGTAAACCAAATTGGTTCATTGACAGAAACAATTGATACGGTGAACTTAGCGAAACGTAATTCATACAAAAACATCATGTCACACCGTTCAGGAGAGACTGAAGATGCAACCATCGCTGACTTAGCTGTTGCATTGAACACAGGCCAAATTAAAACGGGTTCTGCGTCACGTTCTGACCGTATGGCGAAATACAACCAATTACTTCGCATTGAAGAGGAATTGGGAGCTAACGCATATTTTCCAGGATTAAATTTCTAAGAAATACATGGAGCGCATCAAGCAGCTTTTTCTTGGGCCTAACAAGTTTTATTGGATTTCAGCGAGCATCCTCATTGTGTGGATGTTCGTGCTGGATTCCAATGATATTACAGTGCAGTTTCGCCTTTGGAATGAGTTAAGACAGCTTGAAAATGAAAAGGTATACTACCAAAAAAAAACCAAGGAACTGGAAAAAGAGCGCCGACTTGTCATCGGAAATCCATCTTTGTTGGAAAAATACGCGCGCGAAAAATATCTGATGAAGAAAACGAAAGAAGATATTTTTGTGATTGTCGACGAAAACAATCAACACATTGAACACTAACAAAAAAGCCCTTCAAACGAAGGGCTTTTTTTATATCTTAATATCCTTACTTGAAATAGCAGCTTTCTCAGCAGGATTTCCTTTCCAAATACTCCAAGGATCTGTTTTCTGACGCGTTAAATTAGCCCCCATAGCGACCAATGTTCCCTCTCCGA
>CANGCD010000172.1 GCA_947452215.1 Cytophagaceae bacterium
CAATCTTACCAACATATAACCATTCAAAGTTTCTAGTATGCATTTCATCCGAATGCACGAATTCCTTTCATTAATAATTGTAAATTTGGATTCAAACTGAAATCTATGTTCTTTTTACGACAAGTTTACGAGAGTTTTCTATTTGCCTATCAGGCGTTACGCTCGAATGTGATGCGCACAACGTTGTCGTTGTTAGGCGTCAGTGTTGGTATTTTTGCGATTGTGGCTGTTTTTACAGCCGTTGACTCGTTGAATAATAAGATTCGTAAGGAAATAGATTCCTTTGCTGGTTCTGGCGTATTGTATGTGGGTAAATGGCCTTGGTTGATGCAAAATAATTATCCCTGGTGGAAATATTTGAATCGGCCTGAAATGAAATATAATGAGTTTAAATACTTGAAAGATCATTTAGAACATGCAGAAGCAGTAGCCATCATGGAAGGTGGATCTGCCACGGTTAGTAGGGGGAGTAATAGTATTGATGCCAATATGACGGGGGCTTCCTATGATTACAATCAAATTTCTACGATTACCATTCAAGACGGTCGCTACTTTTTACCTATTGAATCCGATAATGGATTGTTTGTGTGTATTGTAGGATCCAAGATCGCGGAAACGTTGGTCGATGGAAGGTCGGCTGTGGGAGAAATCATCAAAGTGAATGGTATTAAATTCAAGGTAATTGGGGTTATTGAGAAAAAAGGGGAGGATATGCTTAATTTTGGAGGAACGCCTGATGAAAAGGTTTTTATTCCCTATACTACCTATGCGGCCGTATTTCAAAAAGATAAACCAGCACCCGATTTTGCTGTTAAGGCATTTAAAGATGATATTGGCCAAGCCGAATTAGAAGGGGAGATAACCGGAATGATGCGCAGTTTGCGATCCATCAAGCCCAAACAAGAAGATAATTTTTCAGTGAATCGCTTGGATGGTTTGCAAGCTTTTTTTGATGGAATATTTACGGCTTTGAATATAGCCGGCGCATTGATTGCGGGTTTTTCTTTGTTGGTAGGAGGTTTTGGAATTGCCAACATTATGTTTGTATCCGTAAAGGAACGGACTAATATCATCGGTATTCAAAAGTCGTTAGGGGCTAAGAATTACTTCATTCTTTATCAATTTTTGTTTGAGGCGGTTTTCTTAAGTTTAATTGGGGGCATTGTGGGGATTGGATTAGTCGTCTTAATTACACTTATTCCACAGGATGCATTGCCTTTGACCTTAACAGCAGGCAATATTATAAAAGGATTGTTTATATCCAGTTTTATCGGCGTATTGTCCGGAATCATTCCGGCCTGGGTAGCGGCAAAGATGGATCCTGTATTGGCGATTCGTTCGAAATAAAAAAAGCCATCCGTCAGTGTGACGGATGGCTTTTTTAGTAGAATTAAGTATTAGATTGACAAAGTCGCTAATACTGAGTTCATGTTACGAACAGCGTCTGCAGATTTATTGAAAGCTGCTTGCTCATCGTCCGTTAGTTTGTAATCTACGATTTTCTCCCAACCGTTCTTGCCTAAGACAACAGGAACGCCTAAGCAAATGTCGGATTGACCGTATTCACCTTCCAGGGAAACGCAGCATGACATGATTTTTTTCTCGTCGCGTACGATTGCCTCAACTAACGCAGCACCTGCAGCGCCTGGTGCATACCAAGCAGAAGTGCCTAATAAACCAGTCAATGTTGCTCCACCCACCATCGTGTCGGCAGCTACTTTGTCTAAGGTTTCAGTATCTAAGAATTGACTTACTGGAACGCCATTGTACGTCGCTAAACGTTTCAAAGGAATCATGGTTGTGTCTCCGTGTCCACCGATAACGGTTCCGTGAATATCATTGATGGAAACATCCATCGCTTTCGCTAAATAGCATTTGAATCGAGCTGAATCCAATGTTCCACCCATACCGATGATGCGGTGCTTATCTAAGCCAGCTACCGATTTCGCTAGGTAAGTCATTGTGTCCATTGGATTTGAAATGATTACGATGATAGGGTTTTTTGAGAATTTAAGGATGTTTTCAACAACACTCTTTACGATTCCTGCATTTACACCGATTAACTCCTCACGTGTCATACCTGGCTTACGAGGAAGACCTGATGTGATAACAACAACATCAGAATTTGCTGTCTTCGAATAATCGTTTGTTGAGCCTACTAATTTTGTATCAAAACCTAACAAAGAGGCCGTTTGAAACATATCAAGTGTTTTGCCTTCAGCAATACCTTCTTTGATATCTAATAATACTAATTCATCAGCTAATTCTTTTCTAGCGATGTTGTCAGCACAAGTTGCCCCTACGGCACCTGCTCCTACTACGGTGATTTTCATTGTTTTTATTTTTAGGAATGATTATACTAAAATCGTCGCAAAAATAAGACATAATCAGCAATAATTGAATCAATTTTAAAAATCAATGTGAATAAGGATAAAGCCCCCTAGAAATTCATATCATTTTTGTATATTTAAAAACTAATTGGTGCACATGGGAACTCAGACAAGCTTTATCGATCGAATTATTTCGTCGCAATATTTTCAAAAGGCTATGGAAAAGGCGGAAGCCGTTTTCATGAAAGATAAATTGGGAATGTTGGGCTTGCTTCAAAAGTCCCTGCAAAAGGTACAAGAAATCGCAGCAGCTAGTAATATTTCCGTTGTACGTTTGCTTAATCACTATATTGTCTTGTTTAGTGAATTAATTAAGGCCTATGTAGCTGGTTCATACAAGAAATTGCCAGCAATAACGTTAGTAAAAATAGTTGCCGTATTAATCTATTTTGTATCTCCTTTTGATTTTATTCCTGATGTATTGCCATTGGTAGGATTTACGGATGATTTAGCGGTTGTTTTATGGGTTGGGAAATCGATAAAAAACGAATTAGATGAATTTGAAAAACATACGAATGTTTAACGCCTGAATAAGGATTATTAACGACTATTGAATATATTTACAAAATAAAAAAATGACTACTATGAACATCTCAAGTATATTATTGTTTCTAAATGGTTTAGGTGGTGGCGAGTTATTGTTAATCGGCCTAGCGATCTTATTGTTTTTTGGAGGTAAGAAATTGCCAGAATTGATGCGTGGACTTGGAAAAGGTATTCGCGAATTTCAAGATGCAAAGAATGAAGTGAAAGATCAGATCAATAAAGAATTAGACGAAACGAAGAAATAGATTTCCCGTTTTTGATTTCAATGCATAGTTGGCCTGCGCCAACTATGCTTTTGTGTTTAAAAAGAATCCCTTTTTTGATGAATTTAGTCCCTGTTGCCTACTCGGAAATACGTCGAGATTTATTGGCTGGCAAGCGTACCTGTGTGGATATTGTGCAAGGTCATTTAGATCGAATTGAATTATACAATGCAGCTTTGAATGCATTTCTGACCGTATATGATCAAGAGGCTTTAGCGCGTGCAAAAGAAATAGATGCCAAAATTGCGCAAGGAACTGCTGGTCCCTTAGCGGGTTTGGTTGTGGGCATAAAAGATCTTCTTTGTTACGCAGATCACCCAAGCCAAGCAGGTAGTCAAATTCTGAATCGTTTTCAGTCGACTTTTTCCGCTACTGCCGTTCAACGTTTGTTGGATGCCGATGCGATTATTATTGACCGACAAAATTGTGATGAGTTTGGTATGGGTTCAACCAACGAAAATTCATCCTTTGGTCCGGTATTGAATTTTGCAAATACAGAACATGTAGCAGGAGGGAGTTCGGGTGGTTCTGCCGTGGCTGTTCAATCAGGCATGTGCCAGGTTTCCTTGGGCACGGATACAGGAGGCTCGATTCGTATGCCTGCAGCTTTTTGTGGAATTATGGGCTTGAAGCCTACATACGGTCGTGTATCTCGGTGGGGACTTATTGCCTATGCTTCTTCTTTCGATACAATTGGGCCCATGGCTCATCATGTGGAAGATTTAGAACTTGTATTAAAGACAATTGAAGGAAAGGACGGCCATGATAGTACCGTTGTAGACGATGTTTCAACAAGCTATGCTGCCAAGAAAAAGGTAGCCTACATTAAAGAGATTGTGGAGCATCCTAGTCTTCAAGTTGAGATTCGTGATGCTTTTTTTGAGAAAGTAGCGCAATTGAAAAAAGCTGGGTATGAAGTTGTTTCTGTCGATTTTGATTACATCGAGCAATTGTTGCCAACCTATTATGTACTTACAACAGCGGAAGCTAGTTCCAATCTCGCTCGTTTTGATGGTGTGAAGTTTGGTCATCGTACGGCTGATGCGAAAGATTTGATGGACTTATACAAAAAGACTAGAGATGAAGCATTTGGCGAAGAGGTGAAAAGAAGAATCATGTTAGGGACTTTTGTGTTGAGTGCCGACTATTATGATGCGTACTATACAAAGGCTCAGCAGGTTCGTCGCTTGATTCAAGAAAGAACTTTGGAGATTTTAGCCGATAGCGATTTTATTATTTCTCCGACGACATCTTCCACGGCGTATAAAATTGGTGAAAAGACACTTGATCCACTTCAGATGTATTTGGGGGACTTATTTACGGTTCAGGCAAATATTACGGGTTTACCAGCTATTTCAGTTCCGATGGGTGTATACGCTAAAGGTTTACCTATGGGCTTTCAGGTTACGGGAAGAGCTTTTGA
>CANGCD010000173.1 GCA_947452215.1 Cytophagaceae bacterium
CTAGCACAAGCCGTGGGCATCTGCGATATCTAAAATTATCATCTTATTGATTTTCCTGCCAGCCTCCGATCATCGGGGGCTGGCTTTTTTTTATCGTGTAGTTGATAATCGGATGTGGGATTCATTTTTCGAATCACGAATTATACCTTATTCCTATACCTTGGGCGTATTGAATATTGACCA
Organism: Cytophagaceae bacterium; assembly: GCA_947452215.1. GTDB lineage: Bacteria > Bacteroidota > Bacteroidia > Cytophagales > Spirosomataceae > Aquirufa. The sequence continues at coordinate 184 of CANGCD010000173.1, forward strand.
CAGACCACTGGACTAACTACTTACTACTGACCACCGACAACTGGCTAACTACTTACTACTGACCACCGACAACTGACAACTGCCAACTGACTACTGTGCCCCATGAAATCCTTACTCTTCCTCCTCCTCCCCTTCCTCGCATTCCCACAATGCCCCGTCATCACGCAGCAACCCCGGTCGCAGGCCGACTGTGACGGCAATTCGATTCGGATGATTGTACTGAGCAATGGGACTTCGTTTCAGTGGGAGAAGAAACGACCGCAAGACCCCAACTTCACAAATATCTCAGGCGCAACGCAAGCGCATTATCAGATCATGCCCACGGGAAATACCGCCCATCCATCGGGTACCCAATACCGAATAAAAGTAGGCATAGGAAGCTGCTATGTATATTCAGAACCTGCGAGTATCCAATTACGAAAAATTAACTCCATTGTCAATCCTTCGATTTGCGAACGGGGAAGCGGTATCTTGGAATCGATACAAACTGAAGGCGCGACACGTTACCAATGGATGCGTTCTATCAATGGGGGCCCCTTCCTGGATTTGGCAGATGATCTTGTAATCCAAGGAACCCAACAAAATCAATTACGTATTACGCAGGCCACAGCAAATCTAGATGGACAAAAATTCAAAATTAGAATTGATTTCAGTGTCAGTCCCAACAATGACAATGAAGGTTCTACACAAAATCTGAATCAAACGCCTACCTGCCCGAGAACCTCATCCGAAATCACCTTGCAAATTAAAACGAGCCCAACGCCCCGGCATGCGGCTAGCTCCTATACGGGTTGCATCAATCAAGCTATTGCTGTCAATTCAACCGGCTGTTCCCCCTATACCACGCAATGGTATGATGCACAAGGCAATCCCGCCGGAACGGGAGCCCGATTACTCGTCACGCTTCCAGATGAACTCCCACGTAACTATTATGCCACCTGCATCAATGCAGGTTGCGAAAGTCTACCCTCTTCAGGAACACAAGCTCAGGCATTCCCAAAACCCCAAGCTCCTCAAAACGCAGGTACACTCGCAGAAATTTGTGTTGGTCTTCCACTAACCTTCAAGGCTTCCGGAGGAAGCAATAATATTTGGTATGTAAATGGCACGAGTACTAGTCCTGTGAGTACGGCAACAAACTACACCGTCCTAGCAAGCGGCAGTGGACAAATCACGCGCTTTGTTTCGCAAAGTATTCGAGGATGCGAAAGCGACCGCACCGCAATCAGCGTCAATGTATTGTCGGGAAATAACTGCAACCCAACGGATAACGGAAACAACCCACCTCCGCCAGATAACCCTCCTCCTATTGTTCCGCCATCGGATCCAGAACCACCAAGCAAGCTATTACCATCCGCAACTTTGGCGTATCAAGTCACACAGCACTGTGAGTCGGCTCGTTATGCCATCCAAGTCCGTGGTTGCCCCAATACGCCCATTTGGAAAATCAATGAAGCACTTACGCATCAAGGAGATAATTACGAAACCCTCGCGCCAGATAACTTGGCCATTCACATTGAATGCCCGGAAAGTATCAGTGTGCCCTTGGATTTCCAATTAGCGGGTTTAAGCCCACCTGAAATTCACCTACTGACCAATTACCATGATTTTGTCTGCGAAGCCGACAAAACCTATTTGAGTATTCAAATACCTCCAGGCGCAACCCTATTAGCATGGGAATTCAATGGCCATTCATTTAGCGAGCAAGTAACATTACATGAGACCCTCGCTGCAGGAAACTATCAGGCCCTTGTTCAGCGGAATTCCTGCATTTACCGGAGTGAATTCCTGACGATTGAAGTACATCATCGACCCGAACCGCCTCTTTTAAGTACCTCGAAAAACAACATCTGCGAAGGCGATTCAAGCACAATTGAAATCAATTCACCGCATCGATTTTACCTGTGGAACGGTCGGCAAGGCGATGCACGCCTCTTCTTTTTTGAAACCCAACCCGGGACCTATCCCTTTTATGCACAGGTTTCCGACGATGGTGTTTGCTGGTCCCATGCATCGAAAATTCTACATTTACGCATCTTTCCCACTCCCGTAACTCCCCGAATTCTCGTCGCTAAAAATGGCGGTTTTTGCAAAGGCGATTCTGTTCAACTGAGACTTGATCAATCGGGCATCGGCTATCAGTGGTCAACGAAGGAAACGCAGGCCTATGTTTATTCCCACCTACCCGGAAGCTACCAAGTCCGTTGGCAAGACTCAACGGGCTGTTGGTCCCAACCCAGCAATTCATTCCAAACCTACTATTATCCCGAGGAGCCCCAACCGCATATTCGAGTTAGCAATCGACAATTTTGCTTAGGCGAAATAGTGACTCTTTATGCATCCCCAGCCTTTGAATACCATTGGAGTAATCAGCAACACAACGACTCCGTGGTGCTCAGAAATAGTGAGGTAATAACCTTGAAAACCCGAAATCAATATGGGTGTTGGTCCCCATCTAGCCTAGCCTTGGAAGTCATTGCGCAAGAGAACCCCTGGATGCCCAAACTCATTCGATCAGGGATGTATTTTATTCGTGCAATGAATCAAGATGAAGTCACGCATTATGAATGGAAATGGGACCGAAAGGCATTAGCAGATACAGCATCGCAAATCAAAATGAAGCAATCGGGAATATTTCAGGTTCGAGCAAAACGAACATATCGCATCCAAAATGCGCATGAAATCCATTGTTTTTCAGCGTATCAGCAGGCAAGTTTTGGTATTCCTACGGATGACCCGGGCGTACAGGTATATCCGAATCCCAACAAAGGGGAACGGATTCAAGTTGAAATTCAAGAAAACCTGAACAATGTACAGGTTGACCTCTATTCACTACAAGGCAATCGAATCAAACATTGGCAGCTTTCAGACACCATGCATATACAAATCCTATCACTTGCTGATATTCAATCGGGGAGTTATATCATGGTGATGTATACTTCAACGTGGGCGAAGCAAAAAAGAATATTTATCGTATCGGATTGACACAAAATAGGTGAATAATTATCTTTGCAAAAATCGGGATGTAGCGCAGTCCGGTAGCGTACACGTCTGGGGGGCGTGTGGTCGCAGGTTCAAATCCTGTCATCCCGACCAAACAAAAAGGCCAGCGATTGCTGGCCTATCTATTTATTCATAAATCCCTTTAGCGATTTTTTCTGAGAGGGCTTTGGGGGCCACCCACGCCAGAAACGCTCCCAGTTTATTGACCATTCCGGTAATTACTTCAATCTTTTTCGCGAACATGCCATCAACGGCTAATTTGGCTACAACTGATGGAGTCATTGTGATCTTTTCCGCAGCCTTGCGCGCCTTTTCTTGAAGGTTCGCACGATCATTAAAATTAGTCGTTGTCGCACCAGGACTCACGACGGTAACGGATATCCCCTTTTCTTTCCACTCATGGTGAATCCCACGAGAAAAATTCAAAACAAATACTTTCGTTGCCGCATATAAACTCATATTAGGTATTGCTTGATAAGCCGTTGAGCTAGCGATATTCAACACATAGGCCTGGCCTTTGCCAACCAGATAGGGATAGAACTTTTGGCACATTTCCACCAATGCATTCATGTTGACCTGCATCATTTTGTAGTTTTCCTCGAACGAATATTGATCAAATTGCCCCACTAAACCGTAGCCCGCATTATTCACCAAGATGCGTAAATCCACTTGCATCTCATGGACCCAAGTAACAATTCGATCAACCGAATCCTTCTCCGACAAATCGGCTACCAGGTATTCTACCTTTAATCCGTATTTCTTTTCAAACTCCTCCTTCACCATTTGCAATTCATAGGAATTGCGGGCGATGAGCAATAAATCATAGCCTTTGTTGGCAAGTTCATGAGCAATCTCCTTCCCGATACCTTTACTCGCTCCTGTAATTAATGCGTATGCCATAGTATTGACGTTTAAAAAAAGAAGCCCATTGCTGGGCTTCTTCATGATCTTATTTTTTAGGTGCGGCTGGCGCGGCAGGAGCTCCTGCTGGAGTCGGATTAAAGTATGCTTTAATATCCGGATCCTCAGGTTTGATTTCCTGTGCTTTTGTGAACAAGTCTTTCACTTTAGCTTCATCTTTCGTTACCGATAAATGATAACCACCTAAGAACTTGTACGCCTCAAACAATTGGTTCTTATCCTCTTTGTATTGTCCTTTCTCAGCACGTTGTGTTTCTACCGCCGCTAAGAATTTCTCATAATATGGAGCACCCAACCATTTTGTACCTGTGTAATCAATTAAGTTATTCGCACGTGCACGGTTAATGTAGAATGGAGGCCATTTGTCATTGATTTCAATCGCCTTTGCAAACATCGTATCTGCGCGCATTGCCATCGCTGGACGAGCAATTGTATCTGCCTTATTAATAAACGCTGAAGTCAAATAGTAATCCATGGCAACTTTGAAATAATCA
>CANGCD010000174.1 GCA_947452215.1 Cytophagaceae bacterium
AAGTGATGTTGATTGATGTGGAAAAGGCGAGTAAGGCAATAATCCAACAAGAAGGCTCAGAAGGAGCCAAAAAAATATTCCTGCATTATCCGATAGGGATTTTTAAGAAATTCATGAAAGGGGTAGATGACGATACCCACTTCTCGCCATATGGAGCAAGCCGGATGGCTAGCATCGTTGCCGAAGCAATCAATAACTCAACGGAACACTTGAAAAGCTTTTTGAAGAAATCCGCATTTTCTCAAAAATATGTCTTCGAATTGCCCAATGTAGCCGTAACGGCATTCAAAAAAGACACCTTTAACATTGTTCAATATGGCGCTAAAAATGCCATGTCGGCGTTGAATACAGGAGCGATCCAACAAGCAATTCAAATTGCCAACCAGCAAGGCGGTGGCGTCGTGTTAATTCCGGCAGGGTTTTGGATTAGTGGACCGATAAAAATCTTATCCAATGTAAATGTACATTTAGCCCAAGGGGCCGTGTTACAATTCAGTAGCAATCCGAAAGATTATCCCCTGGTACGCACAAACTGGGAAGGTGTGGATGCGATACGCGCTCAATCTCCCATTTCTGCATTAGGGGCGCATAACATCGCGATTACAGGCTTCGGAATTATTGATGGAGCGGGTGAGGCGTGGCGCCCGGTAAAGAAAGGGAAATTAACCCCCGGTGAATGGGATAAATTGGTTCGGTCTGGCGGAGTATTGGATGGAAAAAAAGAAACTTGGTATCCTACAGCAGGCGCATTGAAAGCATCAACCATGGATCAACCGGGCGTTGTAGCAGCAGGATTTACAGAAGCAAACACGGAAGAAATTAAGGAATTTGTTCGGCCGAACATGATTAGTTTACGGGAATGTGAGCAGGTTTTATTAGAAGGGGTTACCTTCCAAAACTCACCTGCTTGGAATGTACATCCTTTGTTATGTAAGCATCTGACCGTAGAAAACATTAGCGTGAAAAATCCTTGGTATGCCCAAAATGGAGATGGAATTGATATCGAATCTTGTGAATATGTATCCGTTCGTAATTCGCGTTTTGATGTTGGGGACGATGGAATTTGCATCAAATCCGGAAAAGATGCGGAAGGACGTAAACGCGGTAGACCGAGTGCGCATATCTTGATTGAAAATTGTGTGGTATTTCATGGCCATGGTGGCGTGGTTGTCGGCAGTGAAATGTCGGGCGGCGTGCATGACTTATTTGTCAATAATTGTCAGTTCTTAGGGACGGATGTGGGACTTCGTTTCAAAACCGCGCGCGGTCGGGGTGGGGTCGTTGAAAACGTATTTATCCGCGATATCTCCATGAAAAACATTGCGGGCGAAGCGATACTATTCGATATGTATTACCAAGGAAAAGATCCTGTGGCTACTTTCGGAAATGGGGGCGAAACACCCAAAATCGAATTATTGCCGGTAAATGAAGGCACACCCCAGTTCATGAATATCTTTGTAGAAAATGTGGTGGCCAAAGGTGCCGAAACAGGTCTATTGATTCGCGGCTTACCCGAAATGCCAATTCATCACATCCAATTAAGCAATTTAGATATTGAGAGCGTGCAGGGATATCGTGTCATTGAAGCGAAAGATATCACATTAAATAACGCAAAATTCACGGAAACGGGGACGAAGAAATCGGAGCTATATCATGTGAAAAACTGGAAATTAAACTAAGCTTTACCATTGCCAATCCTCCATTATTTGGCAATGGTAGGGGATGAAAATTTAATTTAAGTTGGGATCATCCGGGTACGTTGATAAGACACGAAAATTACCACCTTTCTGATAAAGGACCTTGCGCCATAATTTATCTGGCGCCTCCTCAAACACATCTTTAATACGAGAATCTGAAATAATCCAGGCATTGGACTTTAATTCTCGGTCGAGTTGGCCTGCCGACCAGCCCGAATAGCCAATAAAAAATTTAATCTCTTGAAATGATATTGTGCCATCCACCACGGCTTCAATTGCCTTTTCGAAATCTCCTGCCCAAAATAAACCTGGGCTGATTTCCTGACCACCCGGAATGAGATCGGGTCGGCGATGTATAAATTGTAGAATCGTAGGATCCACAGGTCCGCCGGCAAATAAAGGAATTTCGCCCATTACTTGGGCATCCCGAATGGAGTCCAAAATCGCCTCCTGAGGCTGTGTGAGTACTAAGCCAAAGGAATGTGAACTCGTATGTTCGCACAACAAAATCACCGCGCGCTTAAAGGAAGGATCCTCCAAAAAAGGCTCAGAAATTAACAAAACACCTGGTTTCAAGTCAGATGGGCTAGGCATAAAAAAGAAATTTGTAAGTTTGTGAAGAATTTAAACGAACGAAGCATGCACGTTTTCCTCTCTTTAGGAGGCAATCTAGGAAATACTCAGGAAATATTTGAACGGTGTTATCCCATGATTGAAAATAAAGTTGGGCCCATCCTCAAACAATCCAGCCTATATCGCACTGCTGCATGGGGCTTAACAGAACAAGCGGATTTCATTAATCAGGTTATCTTAATCGAATCAGACCTTCGTCCAGAAGAAATTTTAACCGAAATTCAAGCCATTGAACAAGCCTTAGGTAGAGAAAGAAAAATCACGTGGGGACCCAGAACCTTGGATTTGGATATTTTATTCATAGACCAACAAATCATCCGGACGGCTGATTTACAAATTCCGCATCCCCATATTCAAGACCGAAAGTTTATTTTAATTCCCATGCAAGAAATCGCGGGAACGTATGAACACCCAGTTTTCAACAAAACAATGATTCAATTGTTGCAAGAAACGAATGATGAAACGGCCGTGAATCTTATTCCGAATCCGTAAATTTCTGGGTTGGGAAGCGCCAACTTTGACCCACGATCTTCTCGTAATAGCGTTCGTACATCGGTAAGATCTTTTCGAGAGAAAAATCTTTCGCGCGCGCTAAGGCATTCGCCTTCATTTGGTTATGCAAAGCCTCATCTTGCAGGATTTTGACCGTATTCGCAACCATGTCATCAATGTCACCAATCTCGCTGACATAACCTGTAACGCCATGAATATTCACTTCTGGAATACCACCAGCATTCGATGAAATGACTGGTACTTCACATGCCATGGCTTCCAAAGCAGCCAAACCAAAACTCTCTTTTTCAGACGTCAAAAAGAATAAATCGGCCAAGGAAAGCGCCTCCTCAATCGTATCCAATTTGCCTAAGAAGCGAACATCAGAAGCCACCCCTAAATCGCGACACAAGGCTTCGATGCCCGAACGTTCGGGGCCATCGCCAACCAACAATAACTTGGAGGGAACCAGTTTTTGCACTTTGGCAAAAACCTGAATGATATCTTCGATACGTTTAACCTTCCGAAAATTCGAGGTATGCATTAAAAGCTTTTCGCCGTTTGGACAAATCGCCAATTTAAAATGTTCCTTGGGTTGCTTCTGAAAGCGCTCCAAATCAATGAAATTCGGTATCACCTCGATGTTACTCAAAATTTCAAAAGAGGAATACGTATCATCGCGTAAACTTTCCGAAACAGCCGTCACGCCATCTGACTCATTGATCGAGAAGGTTACAACCGGCTCAAAAGAGGGATCGCGACCCACCAAGGTAATATCCGTTCCATGAAGTGTCGTAATAACTGGCACGTGAATGCCTTTATATTTTAAGATTTGCTTCGCCAAATACGCCGCAGAGGCATGAGGAATCGCATAATGCACATGAATCAAATCCAATTGCTCGTTCACAGTAACATCCACCATTTTACTCGCTAATGCCGACTCATAAGGCAAATATTCGAAAAGAGGATAGGACGCAACCGACACCTCGTGGTAGAAAATATTCTCGCTAAAAAAGTCGAGACGAGGAGGTTGTGTATAGGTAATAAAATGCACTTCATGTCCAACCGACGCCAAGGCTTTGCCTAATTCGGTTGCAACGACACCGCTGCCGCCATAAGTTGGGTAACAAATGATTCCTATTTTCATATTTGAAGATTCAAACAGAAACAAAACTACGACAAATCCCGAAAGGTTCCTGAATAAGCCTTAAATTTGAAAAAATAAAATCAGCACCTGTGAAGAACATTGTCATTTTTGCCTCTGGCTCTGGCTCAAACGCCGAGAAAATCGTCGAATATTTCAAGCAATCGGAACAGGTCAATATTACCCATATTTTTTGCAATAACCCCGAGGCAGGTGTCATCGACCGAGCAAAACGACTAGGCGTGCCTTGCAGCATTTTCTCACGCGAAGAATACAAAAATGGAACGCTTTTACGCAAAATTCAGTCATTGCAGACCGACTGGATTGTTTTAGCAGGTTTCTTGTGGCTTGTCCCATCGGAATATGTGCATGCCTTTCCCCAACGAATCATCAATTTACATCCGGCTTTGCTACCGAAATTTGGCGGAAAAGGGATGTATGGACACTTTGTTCACGAGGCGGTTGTCGCGGCAGGAGAAAAGGAATCCGGCATCACCATTCACTATGTAAATGAACATTACGACGAAGGAGCTATCATCTTCCAGAGCTCATTCCCCGTTTTGCCGAGCGATACTCCAGAAGATGTAGC
>CANGCD010000175.1 GCA_947452215.1 Cytophagaceae bacterium
GATTTAAGCCTTCTTTATCTGCTAAACTCTTATCTCCATTCAAAGGCGCATTGAAAATACGCTCTAAGGTAATTTTTGGCTTTTCTGGAACCAGTTTGGCTAAGGCATTAGATTCAGATAGAGGTAAATCCAATACCCGTGCAACGTCTTTTATGGACATTTTAGCGGCCATCGTACCATAGGTCGCTATATGGGCAACCTGATTCTTTCCGTATTTGTCTACGACGTAGTCGATAACTTTTTGTCGGCCTTCATCATCAAAATCCGTATCAATATCGGGTAATGACTTACGATCTGGATTCAAGAAACGCTCAAAAAGGAGATTGTATTTAATCGGGTCAATATTCGTGATACCCAGACAATAGGCAACCACAGAACCTGCGGCAGAACCCCGACCTGGCCCCACATAAACCCCCAAATCCCGGCCAGCTTGAATAAAATCAGCCACAATCAAGAAGTAACCCGCAAAACCCATCGTACGAATCGTATACAATTCGAAACGAATACGTTCTTCTACCACTTGGTCAATGTCCACGTAACGTTTTTTGGCGCCTTCCATGGTCAAATGCTCCAAATAATCATCCTGAGATTGAAAATTTGTTGGAATCTGGAAGTTAGGCAACATCACATCCTTGGTCAACTTCAAAGTTTCGACTTTACCTACGATCTCATTCGTATTATCGATAGCTTCAGGAACGTGTGACCATAATTTGGTCATCTCTTCCGTTGTCTTGAAATAAAACTGATCATTATAAAAAGCAAAACGCTTGCCTTTCATCTCCGAACCATCATCAATATCCTTGTAAGTAGGAGTGGCCTGTTTTTCTCCGGTGTTAATACACAAAAGAATATCGTGCGCATTGGCATCTTTCTGATCCAAATAATGGCTATCATTGGATGCAATCACTTTCACATTATACTTCTTAGCAAACTTTAACAATACTTCGTTAACTGTCTGTTGCTCAGGTATATGATGATTCTGAACCTCGATGTAATAATCTTCGCCAAATAGGTCTAACCACCATATGAATTCCTTTTCTGCCTCTTCTTCACCGGAACGAAGAATCGCTTGAGGAACCGAAGCGCCTAAACAACAGGTCGTTGCAATTAAGCCTTTATGATATTTTAAAACTAACTCTTTATCAATCCGAGGGTATTTGGAATACATTCCTTCCATAAAACCCAAAGAGCAAAGCTTGACTAAGTTTTGATACCCTTCTGGATTTTTGGCTAGAAACAATTGATGGTAACGCTTATCTTTCTGTTCCTTTGTAAAAGCCTGTTTATGCCGGTCGGCAACCAGGTAAAACTCACAACCTACAATGGGCTTTACGCCTTGTTTACCTGCTTCCGCCACAAATTGAAACACGCCAAACATATTACCGTGATCGGTAATGGCCACAGCAGGCATATTATCTTCTTTCGCCTTTTTAAACATCGACGATATTTTCGATGCCCCATCCAATAATGAAAACTGCGAGTGATTATGTAAATGCGAGAATTGCATATATCAAATGGTATTAAAAGGGTTCTTTGTCAAAAAATGTTGTATTCAAAAAGTCCAAGAATGGCTTCATTACTTTCGAATCAGCCATCAATTGAGGAATAAAGTCGGGACGTATGAGTTCAGCATCACTGTAATGCCTCCAATAAAACAATTGCTTCCGACGCAAATAGGGCGAATCCTCGGGTGAAGGATCAAAACCCTTCGGGACTTTTTGAAGCATTTCGCCTTCCGCTTTACCAAACGTTGAAGCGAACTGCGGAGACTCAACAATTTTCCGCAATGAAAGCCCATTATAATCCACTTCTTGCCGATACTTGGCCATTTGTTCAGGCGTGGGATTATACATGCCACCTCCTAAAAACGACTTGCCTCCAGGTTCAATATGCAAGTAATAATCCATGAAACCAGAACGTCGACCGCCTTCCGAAAAACTCGCGGAAAACCATGTCTTATAGGGTTCTTTATTCTTTGAAAATCGCACATCACGGTAAATCCGATAGGAGCAATGCTTCCGCTCCACACCAACCATGTTTTCAAATTCGCTATAGGATAGAATCAGCGAATCAATTAGTTGATCAAATTTCCCCTTTTCAAGATCATAAAGCCCTTTGTTAGACGCAAACCATTCACGCGAATTATTCGCTTTCAATTCGGACAAAAAGGTTAAAAGACCAGGGGAGATGGACATGTAAAATCGATAAATTTTAGGTAAACGAAATTAGCGAAAAAATGGGAGAAAGCCCACGAGATACCACCACAATTTGATGACAAAAAATATATTGGGAGAATTGAATGAATTTCGTGATTTTTGTAAAATTTTTAATTGATTTATGCGCATTTTAACTGGTATCCAATCATCCGGAAAACCTCATTTAGGAAATATTTTAGGGGCGATTATGCCCGCCATCGAACTTTCCAAAAAGCCTGGTAATGAATCGTTTTTGTTTATTGCCGATTTACATACCTTGACCAGTTTACGCGATGGAGATCAAATTCGTGCCAATACGCTATCTATTGCCGCCGCGTGGTTGGCTTTTGGATTCGATACCGAAAAGAACTTTTTCTATCGCCAATCCAAATTAGCAAGTTATCATACCGAGATTATGTGGTATCTAAATTGTGTGACTCCCTTTCCAATGTTGGCGAACGCACATAGTTTCAAAGACAAATCCACACAAATGGCCAATGTCAATGCAGGATTATTCACATATCCTGTATTACAAGCGGCTGATATTGTTTTATATGATGCAGAATTGATTCCTGTAGGCAAAGATCAACGCCAACATATTGAAATGACGCGTGATATGGCTGGGGCATTCAACCGAATGGCTGATAAAGATATTTTTGTTATCCCGGAGGCATCCATCAATGAATCTGTCATGACAATTCCAGGAATTGACGGGAATAAAATGAGTAAATCGCTCAATAACTACATTGATATTTTCCTGCCAGAAAAAGAGTTACTAAAGCAAATCAAGAAAATTGAATCCGATTCAACACCATTAGAGGAGCCAAAAGATCCCGATAACGATATCACATTCAAATTATACCAATTAATCGCATCGCCGGAGCAAATCGCAGAAATGCGTCAAAACTACCTAGCAGGAGGCTACGGCTATGGGCATGCCAAACAAGCCTTGCACGGATTAATGTTGGAATACTTCAAAGATGCGCGTGAAAAATTCGATTACTACATGAGCAATCCAAAACTCATTGAAGAAAAACTGGAGATTGGAGAAAAAAAGGTCGAAATCATTGCAGCGTCTACATTAGCAAGGGTCAGAGATGTATTTAAATTTTAAGCTATGTTTCCTGCTTGGGATGAAACACTTTTTAGAATAATCAATGAATCACATACTGATGCGTTAGATTCATGCATGATATTCCTGTCAAATAAATTTGTTTGGATTCCCTTGTATGCCTTTATGATTTGGAAAATATACCAAGCGAATCACCTAGCAATCAAGGCTGCCTTAGTATATGTCGGCCTATCCGTCTTATGGGCAGATCAAATTTCGTCAAGCATCTTAAAACCATTAGTGAAACGCTTAAGACCAAGCCATGTTGAAGACTTTCAGTCGTGGATTCACACCCCAAATGGGGCAGGAGGGCTTTATGGTTTCTGCTCTTCACATGCAGCAAACTCCTTTGCGATTGCTTTATGCTTTTATTTATTAACAAAAAACAAAACCATTAGCATCCCTTTGTTTATTTGGGCGAGTCTAATTTCCTATAGTCGTATATACCTTGGAGTTCACTATCCTTTAGATGTAATAACGGGTGCCTTTGTAGGCGTTTCTGGGGCATTTTTACTCAAAAAATTGCTCTACGACAGATTGACTAAAAATTCATAAGTATTAACCCCATCGGCAAAATCATCCAAGGCAGGCATTTGCGCCTGACCAAAAGGAATGGTTTGTTGACCTACAACACATTGAATTTTTGCCTCGTGTTGTTTTAACCATGTTCGCAATTCTTCCTCTGAAGCATATCGATGTACATGCAATACGCCAACCGGAGAGACGAGCGCTTCATTTTCTGTCACAATTACGTTCCCCAAATCATAATGGGGAATTTGATTCAGTAATAGTAAGGTTTTATGATATTGATAATTATTCGAATACTTCGTGTGTTCCAAAACCCAATCCACTTGAGTTAATACATCAAATAAAGGAATCAAATCATAATCCTTAGGAACCATTATTGATGATACATTCCGACAACCCAATCCATAATAGGTAAATATATCTTCAGCAAGCCCTTCAAAATCCAAAGAGGTTTCATTCCCCGCTAAAACCGCAACAGAACTTCTGTTCTTGCGTATAATATGCGGTATTTTGGCAAAGTAATTTGAAAAATAAGAGGACGAGAAATCAGAGCCCGTTGCAATGACCGCATCTACTGATGGAAGCCTTTCAACCACTTCAATTGAAAATTCAGCATCAATCGATTGAATTGCTTCAATATATAATTGCATCATCGCCTTATCTTGGGAACTTAATTTAAGCACAGCAAGATGTCCAGCGGCAAGCGTCA
>CANGCD010000176.1 GCA_947452215.1 Cytophagaceae bacterium
CATCATTTGATTTTATTAATTACAAGCGCTTGCGGATGTTTGTTTCCATGCAAAGTCCGGATCAGGTAGATGGTCAAGTTTCTGCTTTCATGCGTATTGGAACCGATTTGACGGATAACTATTATGAGGTTGAACAAACAGGTTTACGCCAAACGCAAAAAGGTCAAAGTTTAGATACGGAAATTTGGCCTTTGGATAATGAATTTGATGTTGAATTTGATTTATTAAAGCAAGTTAAGATTGAACGTGACCGACAGGGTAAATCCTTGAATGAGCGCTTTAGTTTACTCATGACTTCGTCGACTGGTAAAACATATAGGATTACGGTCATGGGCCGACCGGATCAAAGTGCTACGATGACCTTGATGATAGGCGTGCGGAATACGGCAAAGGATGGCCAAAATAAGTCATTCTGTGTGTGGGTTAATGAATTGCGTGCCTCAGGATTTGACCAGACTTCAGGAGCTGCGGCCTTGGGGAAAATGGGAATCAAGTTGGCAGATTTAGGTCAAATCACCATGAATGGTAGTTTTAAAAATTATGGATTCGGTGGGGTTCAGTCGAAAATATCCGATCGTTCTCGGGATAATACGAAGGAGTATGGGATTACGGCCAACTTGAATTTAGATAAATTCTTGCCACAGAAATGGGGTTTTAAGATTCCATTCTATATTTCTTATGATCGCCGTAATGTAGCACCTCAGTTTGATCCATTGGATCCTGATATCTTTTTGGCTGATGCGATCAGTAAGTTTAATACTGAAGCCAAGCGTGCGGATTATTTGCGTTTGGTGGAGGATAATACTGAGCGGCAGGGTTTTAATTTTACCAATGTGAGAAAGGTTCGTTCCGCATTAGCGAAACATGCCTATGTTTGGGATTTATCGAATTTTACGTTTAGTTATGCCTATTCTGAAATGGTTCGCTCGAATACGTTGACGGAAACTTACCGACAATTAAGTCAGCGCGGTAGTGTTTTATACAGTTATACCTCATCGGCAACTTTTTGGGAGCCTTTTTCAAAAATGCAATCGAATTCACAATGGCTAGCACTTTTACGTGATATGAATGTGAATATTATTCCTTCGTCGATTACGGTTCGTGCCGAGATGGATCGGAGTTTTGTTAAGACGCAGTTGCGAAATCAGCAATTGACGACCGAGGGAGTGGCACCCCAATTTGAGAAATATTGGTTCTTTAATCGGCAATATGCCTTGAATTGGAATTTAACCAAAAGTATGATTGTCAACTATTCGGCGAATGTTAATTCGATTATTGATGAGCCATTTGGAGATTTAGATACGCAAGCGAAACGAGATTCAGTGATGTTCAATGTTCGTGCATTAGGTAGAGCGAAGGAATTTGACCAACAAGCTGGATTGGTTTGGCGATTGCCTTTACAAAAACTGCCGCTGACCGATTGGATGAATGCAGATTATACGCATCGCATTGGCTATAATTATTTTGCGAATTCATTCAATATCAAGGATTCATTAGATATTCCATTTGGTAATATTATCAAGAATACGCGCGAGCGTTCTATCAATGGTAAAGTAGATTTTGTTTCCTTGTACAATCGTATCCGGGCATTACGTTGGGTGAATTCAAGTAATCCTACAACTAAAGACGTTGCAAGGAATCCAGGGGATGATGAGGATATTATTATTGCACCCAAGAATGCCTTGAAAACAGTGGCTCGTTTGTTGCTTACCCTGCGTGGGATACAGGTGAATTATTCGATGAACGAATCAACTACATTGCCAGGCTTTAACCCTTCGCCGGGTCGTCTAGGCATGAATGGGAATTGGGGAGCTCCTGGATTGGATTTTGTAAGTGGAGGTCAGAGTGATCAAATTCGATTTACGGCTGCAGAAAATGGCTGGCTTTCAAAGAGTATTGTTCAGAATGTGCCTTTCACACAGTTGCGCCAACAAAAATTAACTTATTCTACGCAATTGGAACCTACCAAAGATTTGCGAATCCAGGTAGAAGGAAATTATAATAAGGGGGATAATTATCAAGAATTTTTCCGGCCTACGGAGTTGGGAGGACCTTTTAAAAGTCAGAGTCCATTACGTTCGGGTAATTATTCGATGTCCTTTTTGTCCTTTATGACGGCATTTAAGGATCCGACATCGGTATTTGAGGAGTTTCGTTCGAATCGTAACGTGTTGATGAATCGTTTGAATCGGTCGAAAGTAGCGGAAGGATTGTATAATATGAATTCGCAAGATGTATTGATTCCAGCCTTCTTTGCGGCTTATTCCGGCGTTTCGGCGAATGATGTGAAGTATTCACCATTCTACGATGTTCCCTTGCCTAATTGGAAAGTGGATTATAATGGAATGAATTTATTGCCGGGAATTACTAAGAAATTTAGTTCTTTCACGATTACGCATATGTATTCAAGTACGTATAGTGTGGGTAATTTTGTGTCCTCTTTGGAATATGGACAATTGGCAAATGATTTTCAAAACTTAACTTTGAACAGTTTATTGTATCCTTTGTCGTCTCGCTTTGATCCTCAAACGAAGACCTTAATTCCAGTCTATGTGATGAGTACCATCTCATTTACTGAACGTTTTTCTCCTTTAATCGGTGTAAATGCCATAACGAAGAGTCGGGTTTCTTTGCGCTTTGAGTACAACCAGGATCGAAGTGTAGGCTTGAATTTAGCGAATTCGCAAGTGGCGGAGGTCGCGAATAAAGACTTGACTTTTGCTGTTGGTTTTACCAAAGCCAATATGTTGATTCCATTTAAGATAAACGGTCGGTCGGTTCGTTTGCCGAATGACTTGCGCTTTAATATGAATTTAACCATTCGAGATACGCGTACATTGCAACGTAAATTGGATGCAGAGACCGTTGTAACGCAGGGCTTTGTGAATTTCCAATTCAGGCCTCAGATTAGTTATTCGGTGAGTGATAAATTATCAGTCACGGCATATTTTGATAAAATGATGAATAACCCTTTGGTTTCCAATTCTTTCTACCGTTCGACGGTTGCGGGAGGTTTCCAAATCCGATATAGTTTAGAATAATTCCTTAAAAACTTTTGCAATCAAGCCCGAATTTCGTGACCTTTGCAAGCAAAAAAATACGAACATATGAATTTCCCAGCAGATTTAAAGTATACGAAAGAACACGAATGGATTAAGATTGAGGGTGATTTGGCGATTGTAGGTATTACAGATTTCGCTCAAGGTGAATTAGGTGATATTATCTTTGTCGAGGTGGAATCAATCGGGAAGAGCCTAGCACAAGATGCGGTGTTTGGAACTGTTGAAGCGGTTAAAACCGTATCTGATTTGTTCTTGCCGGTTGCAGGAGAAGTTATCGAGTTTAATACGAATTTAAATAACAGCCCAGAATTAGTTAATTCGGATCCATTTGGTGACGGTTGGGTTGTCAAAATGAAACCAAGTGATTTAGGCGACATTGATCAATTGATGGATGTAGCTAGCTATCAAGCATTTGTTGGACATTGATTTTTAAAACCCTGATATCAGGGTTTTTTTTTAGATTATACAGAACATGCGGATTTTACTTAAATCAGTTTTTGTACAGGATTCTCGCTCGAGCTTTTTTGGGAAGCAAGTTGATTTATTGGCTGAAAATGGTCAATGGATTCAGATTGCCCCTTCCATTCAGGACAAGGCAGATGTGCTTATCGAAGGAGCGAATTTACAATGGTCTCCAAGTTTGGTTGACTTGCGTGTGCATCATACTTTACCAGGTGGTGAACACCGTGAAGATTGGGATAGTTTAAGCCAAGCTGCGCGTAAAGGTGGAGTTTTGGATATGTTATTATTGCCGACGGGTTCGCCGGTGCCCCAACAAGCGGATGCCATTCGATTTGTAAGTCAAAAATCAGCTGATGTTTCGTTTCATCCGATGGCTCCATTGAGTTTGGATAACAAAGGAGAGAATTTTACGGATTTATTCGATTTACATCGAGCTGGTGCTCAATGGTTTGGACATGGTTCTGGATCGTTACAAACCGTAGATTTGATGGCTAAAAGCCTTCAATATCTTCAGACTTTGCCTGTTACGATAGTTAGTCGGCCCGACACCGAAGCCTTGTCTTTATACGGTCAGATTCACGAAGGATTGCAAAGCACTTTATTAGGTCTAAAAGGAATCCCGGTCTTGAGCGAAAGCATGAGTATTCAACGGGATTTAGATTTGCTTCGCTATGTACGTGCTAATGCCTTTGGGTTGGCGAATGACGCTTTCCGACTGCATTTTGCCTGTATATCTACCACAGCGGGTGTTGATTTGATACAAGCCGCCAAAGCAGAAGGTCTGCCGGTTTCGGCAGATGTTGCAGTACATCAATTGATTTTCACAGAGGATGCGGTCGCAGATTTTGACACGAATAAAAAGGTATTTCCACCATTCAGAGCTAGCTCAGATGTGGAAGCCTTATGGAAAGGTTTAACATCTGGTGTTTTCGATGCGGTTGTTTCTGATCACCATCCTGTGGAATTTGAATCCAAAGCCTTGGAGTTTGACCACGCGGATTTTGGAACCATCGG
>CANGCD010000177.1 GCA_947452215.1 Cytophagaceae bacterium
GATGTTTCTTTGGTAGATATAATCGGCAATGCATCAATCGCACGTGTTAATGCATTTGATTTCTTCAAAATACTCGCATCAAATCCAATCAAGGTGTTATTTACCGGCTCGTTTCCAATGGCCACACGACGCAAAAAGGCAGGCGGCGTCTCACTCATACTTTGAACAGTAGCACCTAAATGAACATCCTGACCTAAATTATAATCCAAGCGTGTACCTAACAAGGTCCTAACCTGGTTGGTAAATAAATCAGGCTTTTCGTAACAGACCTTTAATTCTCTTCCCGACTGAAAAATACCCTCATTCAGAATCTTCACTTTCCCTGACTGACCTTCGACGATATAATCCGATCCGGCAACTAACGATTGCCCACCGGCAGAAACCGTGACTGATTTAGGTTCTACGCCAAATGGCAATGAAATATCACCTCCTACACCCGCCTGAAAATTACCTTTGATAAAAAATTTGTTCTTGGAAGCTTGTTGGACCGCGTCCGTTTGAGTTAAGCGATATAATTTGTCGAACACATACTTATCGACTAAGTTGGATTCTGCAGACGTAAACTGCTTCTTTAAACTGGAGCCAAAGGGTTCCAATACCGGAAATATGATCTTACCATTTTTTGAGTCAATCGTAACATCTTCGATGTAATCAAAATTACCATCAGGTTGAGGATCTCCCGCAAAATTCAATTTATCCAAACCCAAAACCTTCACCAAAGGAATATCTTTGACCTTTTCTCCCTCAATTAAATTCGAATTATCGATCCCAGTTGCATCATCCTTATAAATCAATCGCAATTGAAAATTCTGTTTATTTAATCCATTTGAATTTAAAGAATAAATATTCTTCATCATCAAATCCCACATCGGATGTTGCAAATGATTCCGAATCGTTGACGATTTCAACATCTTGAGAATCAATACCTCATTGTCTTGACGTGCCTGATAGTCTTCCGTTAACTCACCCACTTTGAATTTCCGGCCATTAAACGTGTATTCGTACGATACCGCTAATACCTCGTCATTTCGCAGAGGGGCAACCAAAGATATATAACCCAATTGCGGATTAAACTTAAATTCTCGCTCATTGAGGCGTTTGGCACCTTTCAACATATCGAAATCCGTGCCACGTTGTAATCCATAAGCTGCTTCGAGTTGGAAGGATGCTTGATCCGACTTACGAATTTGGCCATCAGAAACCAATTTCGCATAAAGACCATTATTTTTATTATCCACGGATTGACCCGGAATAATCGGCTGCATAATTGCCTTATCCCGACTATAAGGATTGGATTCTCCAAGATCGGATAAAGCAACTAAATTTCGTAGGGTTTCTGTGCTCTGGGTACGATTGGTCACATAAACCTCCAAACGCGTAATCGTAATACCACTTGTAATAACCGGCAAATTCTGCAAAGAGCGCTCGTAATTATTTCGAAAAAAAGTGGATAAAAAGAAGTGTCGATTCTCATCGTATTGATCCGCCCGTAATTCAAAAGAACGTCCCTGCGACCCACCTTTCATCGTAATACAATCTTGCTTAGAACGTTGCTGAGCCGCTACGACCGTCACATCCAAATTACCGAAACGCAATAAGGTCTTTAGGCCAAACAAATTCTGAACTCCCGGAATCAATTGTGAATTCAGGGTCCAAGACGTATTTCCCGCCTCAATATTCTGTAAAATATCTTCTTCTTGAGTCTTCCAATTCAACTTCAATTGATTCTGAAAATTGAAACTTGCCTTCGTATCAAAATTGGCATTCAAGTTCAATTTATCTCCAATTTTACCTTGAAAGTTTATTTGTGCCTGCTCATTAAAAAACAAATTCCCCACATAACGTAATTGAACCGGAATAGCTGGATTATCAACATATTGGCCTTGATACCCAATGTCCAAAAGCAAACTACCATTCGGCTTAAAATACACTTCCGATCCACCAAAAATCCGATCAATGGCCGGTGGTAATTCAATCTTAGGAAACAATCCTCTTGATTGAACACTACTGGATCCATCCAAATTTTTGGAATATGCATTCCAAAAACTACGATTCACCAAACTATTTTGCTGAAGACTATAATCCGAAAAACTCTTGCTATGAATAGGACTTATTGAAAAATCACCTAAACGAGTCTCTTGCTGTACCTCAGCACCAGAAATCCGTGTGGAAGTTTGAACAGATGGAACTTGATATATCGCAAAAGGTGATTTGTTTTTCCCTGAAATTGGTGTCGTTTTCTTGAGCTGATACCTCGGTTTTTTACCACTTTTCTCCAAAATATGGGCTGAATCTAACAAAACCTCTTGCGCTGCCAAATCCAAAGACCCAATAAACGTCAGCAAGCTTGCAAAAGCTAATCGAATCGTTCGTTGAGTATTCAGTAGAAACATGTTGGTGGTAAAAGGTAAAATAACTTAACGCAAAGCAAGTTTAATTAATTGTTCAACGTTCGAATCAGGATGAGCTTTCAACAATTGGTCTAAATTCTTCTCGGCAGCCACACGAGGAATTCCAAGGGTTACTAATGCTGCCAATGCCTCTTGTTTAACGCCAAACGAAGCATCATGCGATGCAGCCCCAGCCTCAACAAACAAAGTATCCTTCTTACATTTATCCTTTAATTCCAAAATAACCCGTTGGGCCGTTTTGGAACCAATTCCTTTAATCGACTGAATCAGACCGATATTTTCATTCATAATCGCTGAACGAATTTCACTCGACGAAAAAGAGGACAGCATGACCAAAGCTGTACTTAATCCAACTCCGGATACGGAGACCAGATCCAAAAACAAATATTTCTCATCCATGGAATGAAAGCCTACCAAGGTATGCGAATCTTCCTTGATCTGCAGATGCGTAAATAGTTGAATGCTTTCGTTGCCATCTTTCAAAGCATCGTATGTTTGTAACGAAATTTTAACTTCGTAACCCACACCTTGAACATCGATGATGACATGTGTACGATCCTTGTGAGCTAATTTACCTTTGAGATATGCGATCATATTAGGAAATTCGTAAACGCATACCCGGACGTAAAGTTGTCGAAGCACGCATGCGATTTAATTTTTTTAATTTAGTAACCGTTAAGCCTTGATAACGTTCTGCGATATCGGAGAGTGTATCCCCTGAACGCACTTTATGGTATCGTATTTTAGCTTTTTTAACTTTTATTCGCTCCTTGGATTCTCCCGCTATAACCGTCGTGTCATTGGAATTTTGCATGACTTTCTCCCGAACACGCGCAAAATACACCAATTGTTTCCCGCGCTTAATACGAGTAGTTTTTAAGTGATTCAAATGTTTTAACTCCAAAACACTCACTTGTAAAACACGCGCGACATCGTAAATCGACTGACCTCGCTTGACCTTGTAACGTCGTTTAACTAATTTATCAACAAACAATGCAGCTAAACTATCCGACTGTTTTTGACTCACAAAAGAGGCAGAATCCAAAATGGCTTGTCGGTTAGTCTTAAAATATTCAAAACGCGAGCTTGGAATATGAACAATCACCGTCTTGTTATCATTCGGTATCGTAGTGCCAATCAAATGGGGATTAATAAACTGAAATGTATCCACATGAATGGAAGCAAATTGCTTCAATCGGGTTAAATTTAGATAACCTTTAACTTGAATCGTATCAAATGGAATCTTTTTTACCCACTTTTCCGCGTGAATGGCATGATCATAATGATAATTCATCATGTAATCCATCGCGATAAATTGCGGAACATAGGCACGCGTTTGCTTAGGTAAACAATTATAAATACCCCAGAAATCACTTTTGCCACATTTTCGAATGGCACGCTTCACATTCCCTGGGCCTGTATTGTAGGCGGCCAAAGCTAAATGCCAATCACCGAATACTCGATATAATTGCTTCAAGTATTTACATGCTGCTTCCGTAGCTTTCTCAGGATCAAAACGCTCATCCACTACTCCATCCACGCGTAATCCAAAATCCCCTCGAGCCGTATAAGGCATAAATTGCCACAATCCGCCTGCCCCTTTATTACTCAAGGCACGCGGCTCCAAACCCGATTCGATTAAGGATAAATATTTAAGCTCATCGGGGAGATTGTATTGCTTTAAATATTTCTCATACAATGGGAAATATAAATCACGTTTCTCCAGCATGCGTTGTGTGAATTCTGCTTTGCGAAAAGCAAAATATTCAACAAATTGATGTGTCTGAAAATTGTAATTCAAAGGAATTACATTTTGTAAGGAGGCTAATCGATTGGAAACAATCGAAGGATCAATCATGAAAGCGGTAGGCAAACCTTGCTCAACCAACGCGAGCGAATCGATAGCATCTAAATCATCTGCTGGGAAATAGGTTTTTCCTGCGTTTGTCTCTTGCGTTGGAGGCATAGACGCTGTAATCTGCCCACAAACTGGAAGAGCAAACAACAACATAGCCACAAAACTCAAAAGTCTATTTAGCATCAATTAAAATAGTTTTGCAAAATCTAATAATC
>CANGCD010000178.1 GCA_947452215.1 Cytophagaceae bacterium
AGACTTAATACCTGAATTTTCATCATGGTTTTTTGATGATTTTCTAAAATCATCCAATTACTCCAAGCAACACCGTAAAAGACGAATATACTCGTCCAGATATGAACAATCAGAACATTTGATATACCTGCAAATTTATTTCCGTATATTATTTGAATGATCTGGTCTCCAAATAAAGTTGTAAATAAAGAAAGAAATATTCCTAGCCAAATAAGTAAAACGAACAACGATTGAAGTTTCTCTTTAAAGAGAGAAAAATTGTTTTTTCGAATTTTTATTAAAGATGGGAAAACTGTATTTGATATTATTATTGGCACAAAATACCATAATTCGCTAAGTTTAACTGCAGCCGAATAAAAACCAACATTTTTCAAATTCGAATATATTTCAATTAAAACTAGGTCAATTTTAAAATAGATTGATACGAACAAACTTGATATAATTAATGTCCAACTATTTTTAATTAGGTAATTGGCTGTACCAAAATCAAATTTCCATTCTACAATTTTGTACCCTCTTTGATGGTAAACAAACAAGTAAGAAAATGCAATTACAATTGAATCAAATAAATAAGAATAGACAAAATATCTAAAATCAAATTCAAAATATATGAGTAATATTTTTATCAGATTGGACAAAATTAAACTAAAAACATTTGACCAAACTATGTACTTAGATAAAACCTTGGATTGAAAAAATAACTCTATTGAATTAAATAACTGCAAAAAATTATTAATTGAAACAATTAAAATTAATTTATATAATTCTGTATTTAAATCAAGAAAGAAAAAGCTAACAACTATAAAACATAAGGCAAGAATAGACCCACAAAATTTGAGTACAAATGTTGTACCTAATAATTTATTCGCTGAAAACCGATTATCTACTAACTCTTTAATTACAATCCCATCTAAGCCTAGGCTTGCGATAGCTCCAAACAAATAAACATAACTTATCGAATAATTATATTCTCCAAATTTTGATGGTCCTAGATATCTTATCAACCATACACTGACAAATAACGAAAAAATTAATCTAACAAATTTTTCAATTAAGAGCCATGTGATGTTCTCAAAATAAATTTTTAAACTGTTATTTTTCAAAGAATACATATTTCTACATCTTCATCCACTTCCCACTCCCCACCATCATCCCCTCCTGAAACTCATCCTTCCCAAACACCCCCACCCGCACCTTCTTTTGAATCAAGGGTTCTACTTTTTCGATCAATTGGTACAAATAGGGCCGATCGATGTTCCCTACGAGCACGAGGTCCACAAAAGGAGAATTCTTCCCCTCCGCTAGTTCGCCCGTTAAATATACCTGATCCACATTGCCCAGTTTCTTAATGATCTGATCCACGATTTGGTCCAAACCCACAAACTGCAGAATAATGCTGCGGAGCGTTTGGAACATCGGATGCGCCTGATTGACGCTGTAATGCTTCACTTTGGCATTTTCCTCTTCCTCCTGCGCCTGAATCAGATGCATTTCCTGCAACTTGTTTAATTCCAAGCGCACCGTATTGCTACTCACCCCCAAATCCCGCTCCAAGCCACGTAAATACACTTTACTGACCGGATTCAACAGCAATTTGGTTAGCAAAGCTACCCGAATCTTCCCCGAAAACAAGTTATCTAATACCAATACACAATGGCCTGAAACGGCTTCGCCTTCTTAAGTCACATAAACCCAAGTCGGACTGATACAATTTTGAGTAACAAAAATACTGATTTTTGATTCTCATATTCAAAAAAGCCACGGAATTTTATCGAATGGTCCAGCATGTACAAAATGAAATTCCATACAGAGAAAACAATTCACTCTTTTCCGCGTTTCCTTTTCATGGCAAATACAATCGTTTCCATTCGTCACCTCGCCAAGCAATTTGGTTCCTTCCAGGCTTTGAAAGAGATTAATTTGGAGGTAAAACAAGGTGACATTTATGGCTTTTTAGGTCAAAACGGCGCTGGAAAGAGTACCACCATGCGCTGCATGTTATCGCTCATTCGGCCGGATGCGGGCGACATAGAACTGTTTGGTTTATCGCTGAGCAAGCATCGCGAACAGATTTTGGCACGTATTGGTTGCTTGATTGAAAAACCCGACTTCTATAAATACCTATCCGCCTTTAAAAATTTACAAATCCTTTCCCGCATCTCCGGCAAGGCTTCCAGCACGCAGGAAATCTACGACATGTTGGAATTCGTCGGCCTAGCCGGTCGCGAAAAAGACCTCGTGGGTGGATTCTCCCACGGGATGCGGCAGCGCCTCGGCATTGCCCAAACGCTCTTGCACGACCCGGATCTGATTGTATTGGATGAACCCACGACGGGTTTGGACCCACAAGGGATCATCGACATGCGGAATTTGATCCTGCGCCTAAACAAAGAGAAAAACAAAACGATCATTTTGTCGTCGCACAATCTGCACGAAGTCGAACTGATCTGCAACCGCATGGTCATCATCCATCAAGGTCAAAGCCTCGTGGAAGGCAGCGTGGAGGATCTATTACAAGAAGAAGACCAAATCATTCGCGTTCAAATGACTCCTGATGGTCAAACGCAAGCGATAGCGGTTTTGGGAAACCAATTCCCGCAGTTGAAATACCAGGTTCTAGGATTAGACAGTTTGGAAATCCAACTAGCCAAAGTGGCTATTCCCAACCTGAATGCTGCCTTCGTCGCGGCTGGAATCTCCATTTTTGCCATGGAGGCGAAACGAAAATTAGAGGATTACTTTATTAACTTGGTGAGCGCATGATCTTTTTATACAGTACCTACAACGAGTTAATCAAAATCGCGCTGAAGCCTCGAAGCTACCTAGGCTTGGCTGCCATCACCGGTTTAGTCGGGATTATTTTGTTTGCGCTACACGCGGATGGCATGTCGATGATTTCCTTTGTCACTTCATCCTTTGAGCAAACCTTACGTTTCGAAGGCAATGTCTTGAATGGCAATTTGGTCGCATTCATCATTCTACAAATGCTCATCGTTCACATTCCCCTATTGGTCGCCCTCGTTACCGGCGACCTCATTTCCGGGGAAGCGGCCATGGGAACTTTGCGGATGCTGGCTACCAAACCGATTTCTCGTAAGCAATTATTGGGTTCCAAATTCCTAGCTGGAGGCATTTATACCTTACTCATCGTGATTTGGCTGGGTGTTTTAGCCGTGGTAGTTGGCCGGTGGATCTTCGGACCTGGCGACCTGATGGTCTTGAATTCGGATGGATTGGTCATCATTCAGGAGCACGATGTCTTATGGCGCTATGCGGGGGCATTTTGTGTGGCCTTTTTTGCTTTGTTGACCATCAGCAATCTCTCCATTTGCTTATCCTGCTTTTCAGATAATTCGATTGGCCCCATCGTATCCACGATGGCAATCATTTTGTTGTTTACGATTATCGGAACCTTGGACGTCCCGGTCTTTGACCCCATACGTCCCTTCTTATTTACCACCCACATGGCCGCTTGGCGGTCCTTTTTTGAAGATCCAATGCCTTGGGGCGCGATCCAAAATTCATTGATTGTCATGTTAATTCACCATGTCTTATTTATCGTGGTGGCCATGTATGCATTTAACCGAAAAGATATTACCGTCTAATGAAATATTTACTCTTGATTTTATTGCCGTTTTTGGCGGGTGCACAGCAGCCAGAGGCCTTGTTTGGCCAATTAGTCCAAAAATTTAAAAAAGTGAATCATTATGAGGTGGTGGCGCAAATAAAGCCCAACATCCCCATGATTCGCATCTTGCCTGTCAAGGCCAAGATTCAATTTCAATACCCGAACACGTATAAAATCCAGTCGGCCGGCATCTCCATCCTCCCCAAAAACGGCTTTTCGGAATTACCACAATTGTTCAGCAAACCAAATCAGTTCACGGTAATCGGCTCTGGACAGGAATCCGTGAATGGTGTGAATACGACCGTGCTTACCCTATTGCCTTTGGACAATGAAGGGGATTTGGTATTGGCTAAAATTTGGGTTGATACGGCCAACTTGCTTGTCTTGAAGTCCTTGATTACGAGTCGGACCAATGGAAGCATCACCAGCTCTTTTCAATATGATACCGAAAAATCGTGGGGCTTACCTTCGCAGATGACCTTTTTGATGGATGTGAAAAAATTCAAAATCCCCAAAGGCTTGGCGACAGATATCAATCGGACCACGAAAGTGACAGACGACAAGCAGCCAAAGGGTAAGATTGAAATCGTGTTTTCGAAGTATAAGGTAAATGAATAATGAAGTAGAGACGCGATACCTCGCGTATAAAACCAAAAATGTAGAGATGCGATACCTCGCGTCTAAAACCAAAATGTAGAGACGCGATACCTCGCGTCTAAATGATATCATAGACGCGAAGTATCGCGTCTCTACAAAATTGCATTATTTAC
>CANGCD010000179.1 GCA_947452215.1 Cytophagaceae bacterium
AGCCCCTATTGGAGCAGGAAATACTCATGCATTATTATTTGCAAGCAGGTCTAAACAATTGGTCCACGCGCAAAGACCCCAGTATACAATCTGCGGTGGAATTGTTTGCCAAACCAACTAAATTTGCATCCATATTAACCCGACGCGAAAAACCATGAGCCTTATTCTGAGTTTAGAGACCTCGACCCCCTTGTGTTCGGTTGCTTTGCATCGAAATGGCGTCCTTGTGAGTTCTGCTGAAACCATGGAAGATGGGGGGCATGGAAAGCGATTAACTAGATTAATTGAAAGCGTCTGTCGCGATGCATCCGTTACACTTAATCAATTAGATGCCATCGCGGTGTCCAATGGTCCAGGGTCATACACCGGTTTGAGAATTGGATTAGCTACGGCGAAAGGACTTTGTTTTGGCTTAGATATTCCACTAATCACACTGAATACCTTGAAGGTTTTGGCGAATGCGTGGATAAATTTGGAGCCCAATACCTTGTTATTGCCCATGCTAGATGCCCGACGGATGGAAGTGTATGCAGCCGTATTTGATGGAGAAAGTAAACATTCGGTGGTGGATACAAGTCCGGTCATTTTGGAGCCGACATCCTTTTCTGAGATAAATAAGCCGACAATCGCGTTTGGGAATGGGGCGATGAAGTGGAAAGATACCTGTGAAAGCAAATGGATTACTTTTTCAGAGGAGCAAAGCTTCCCGCATGCGCAACATATGGGAGAAGATGCCGATAGAGCATTTCAAACGGAACAATTTGCCCCCCTCATTCAAGCTGAACCTGCATATTTGAAAGAATTCATGGGAACAAAACCGAAAATAAAAGCACTATAAGCATGGAGGAAATTGTCAATAAAGTCAAACAAAGTGGCCTTATCCAAATAGATTTGGAAGAATTTCGTCCAGCTGGTGAGCGACTATTTTTCGATATAGCCCCACAATTATACATGGGATTAGCACTGCGCGAACAGGAATTTAGGTCATTTATCCAATCCCATGACTGGGCGCAATATGCGGGCAAACATGTCGCTATTGGCTGCACAACAGATGCGATTATTCCTACTTGGGCCTATATGCTGATCAGTTCAAATTTGACTGAAAAAGCTGCAACAATTGTATATGGTTCATTACAGGATTTAGAAAAGCACTTATTTGACGAAGTGATTCAGCAACTGAATCTCGATGCATACGAGGATGGAAAAATTGTGATAAAAGGTTGCTCGAAAGAATCCGTTCCATTAGACGCTTATGTTGCGCTAACCGAACGCCTTCGCCCCATCGTGCGAAGCATCTTTTTTGGGGAACCTTGTAGCACGGTACCGATTTATAAAAAAGCAAAATAGTCACAGGCATTTCATAAATTTACACATTAGTCGATTCGCATGTCCCAACAATCCCAAGAACAGTATCAATTCATTTCTGCTATTCTAGCAAAGCATATTGGAGTTACGGCTACCATCGATGACTTGCAATTTTTCTATGGCGGAAATTTCAATTTGGCAGTTCGAGTTAAATCGGGGAAGTCAGAATATTTCATCAAATGGACGCAGGGGGAACATCAGGGGCTATTTGAGGCTGAGGCAAAAAACCTAGCGCTTATCCATCATTCGGGAGCAATCGATGTTCCTGGCGTTTTGGGTGTAGGAAGTCACGACGAAAAGGAATATTTAATGATGGATTGCATCCAATCCGCAGAAAAATCTACCCATTATTGGTCAGATTTTGGAGGGAAATTGGCCCATTTGCATCAACAACATGCGACCCAAGGACACGGATTGTCTTATGATAATTTCTTGGGGGCTGCGAAACAAATCAACTCCTGGGAATTGGATGGCGTGCAATTTTTCATTCAAAACCGATTAAAAAAACAAGTTGACAATGCCATTTACCACCGCAGAATTTCTGCCGAAATGGAGGCTCAGTTTGAATCCTTGTATGAAAAATTACCCCAGCTCATTCCCAATGAATCCTCTTCTCTCCTTCATGGTGATCTATGGTCGGGGAATGCAATGGTCAACGCTAAAGGCGAAATAACACTCGTAGACCCTTGCACATATTTTGGATTAAGAGAAGTAGAGCTGGCATTTACGACGATGTTTGGAGGATTTCCAACTGAATTTTACGAAGCCTATCATCGCACGTTCCCCATTGAAAAAGATTTTCATAAGCGAATTCCCCTCTATAATTTGTACCCTTTAATGGTACACGTCAATTTATTCGGCGAAGGTTATTTACCAGCTGTTAATAAAATCTTATCGAGTTATTAGTGTTGGTTTGCCAACCATTCCGCAATAACGGCATCCGGCTCGTGGGCCTCGGGGAAAAATTGGACTAATTTGCGGAAAATTGCCTCCATCACCGCATCGGGACAAGATGCGCCACAAGTCAATAATATTTTTACGGGTCGGCTCGAAGGTATAAAATCCACGGATTGAATTTCTTCTTTTCTACGGTTATTGTAATGCAATATTTCGGTAGGACTTACTAAATTATCGGCTGATTTAATGAAATAGGTAGGTAATTTTTCTGCACATAAATCGACCAAATGAGCCGTATTCGATGAATTGTACCCCCCTGCAACAATCGCAAAATCTGCCTCCTCTTTCAATAAGCCATAGGTGGCGCTTTGGTTGTCATGAGTTGCATAACATAGCGTATCACGAGTATCAGCAAAATGCTCCGTAACCTGATCTGAACGTAATTGATAGAACTTCACAATTTCTTCTCGCAGATAATCGACAATTTCTTGGGTATCCGTCGCTAGCATGGTCGTTTGATTGACGACACCAATGCGCTCCAAATCTGTCTCGGGATTGAATCCCTTTGAAAATTGACCTTCAAATTCATCGTAAAAATCATCTGCTGATTTTTCTTTACGAATGTAATAGGCCAATTGCTCGGCTTGTTGGAGGTCTTTAATCACAAGGGTTGGCGCAACCGATTGCGAATGCGAAAATGTTGCTTTCGTTTCCTCATGACTTGGCTTCCCATGCACAATGACGGAATAGGATTTTTGTCCAATGGCATTTGCTCGATTCCAAACTTTTTCCACGAAGGGACAAGTGGTATCGTACGCATAGGTGTCAATACCGATGGATACTAATTTGGCTTGAATCTCCAACGTTGTCCCAAAAGCCGGGACAATCACGATATCGTTTGACTTTAATTCACTCCAAGGTATAATCTGAGTACCTTTGGTATCTTGAATGAACGTAACACCACGATCAAGCAAATCCGCATTTACCGCGGGATTATGAATCATTTCAGATAGCAAATATATTTTTTTATCCGGGTGTTCTTCGATGATTTTATAAGCGGTTTCTACGGCATTTTCAACTCCATAACAAAAACCAAAATGCCTTGACAAAAAGATTTCTACGGGTCCGAAATTAAAATGAGATGGGCTGTAATTCTTTTTAAGCTTATCATTAATGCGTCTTTTCTCTTTGATGGAACCGATCAAAGTACTACTGAATAAGCTTGGAATTGAAAAAGATTTCATGCGAATGGGTTTGCGCAAAGGTCGACAATCGGTCGTTGAAAGTAAAAATAAAATCGTACAGTAAACGGATTTGGGAGCCAACTGTTTTCAAATTTACAAAACTCGACGAGGAAAATCACATCTGAATATTAATTACCATTAAATAATTGATTTACCTATATGTTGTGAATGAATGGATAGTTTATGTTAATTTTACATGAGTCATTTCAATGAAATCAACAACTCAAAGCAACAAATGAGCAAGTCAACAGCTGGCAAGTTTACTTTTTGGCGTTCCGTCTTATCGAATCCGATAAGTAAAAGTGTGATTTCGTTATTCCGAAACCCCATTCGCATATTATACATTGGGCTATTTATTTTTGTCGTGCTTATCAACATCGAACACTCATTTAGCGATGCGCCTAAACAAATGGGGTATTTTTCAGGCACTATTGAATTTGACAACAATCCAGCATATTCCATCAACACACACAATATCAAAGTGCATGTAACGAAATCAGGGGATGAAAACATCCTGGAGATAACGGCTATTAACCAAAGTGATTCGAATACCGTTTACACGCGCATCAAAAATTTTAAAGGTGTAGGGACCTATTTTATACCCGGTGATGGTACCACGGCAAATGTGGGAAATTTAATCAAAGACGTTCAAGACTATCAAAACAAAAATAACTTTTACGAAGCAACACGTCCGAATTCAGCTGGAATATCAAACGGTGTTGGCCGCGTAAATATTACCACCTATACAGAAAATACAATCTCGGGCGATTTGGTCTTGATTGGAAATAATCCGGCGGGACAGCAAGCCATTTTAGGCGCTGCGAAATTCAATGTAACCCAAAATACCACATGGAAATAATTGAATTTGATCCTGCTGTGGTTCAGGC
>CANGCD010000180.1 GCA_947452215.1 Cytophagaceae bacterium
CGCGACAAAAGAAACAGACAATTACATGCCATTGGCATTGGATTTAGCACATAAAATTCTTCAAGAATTATCCTATATCCGTAATCATGAGCCCAATTTAATTGGCTATTTACGTCCGGATGCGAAATCACAAGTAACAATTGAATACAGCGATGACCATGCGCCACAACGTATTGACACGATTGTTGTTTCAACCCAGCACGATGATTTTGCGTCGGAAGCAGAAATGTTAGCAAAAATCAAAAAGGATATTATTGAAATCGTTATTCCACGCGTAAAAGCTAAGTTGAAGCCTGAGTTACAAGCACTTTTCAACGATGCGATTACCTATCACATTAACCCAACGGGTAAATTTGTGATTGGTGGACCACACGGAGATACAGGATTGACTGGTCGTAAAATTATTGTTGATACATACGGTGGAAAAGGTGCTCACGGTGGTGGTGCATTTTCAGGAAAAGATCCTTCAAAAGTGGACCGTTCTGCAGCCTATGCAACACGCCATATCGCAAAAAATTTAGTAGCCGCTGGTTTATGTGACCAGGTTTTGGTTCAGGTGTCGTATGCGATTGGAGTAGCAAAGCCTTGTGGTTTATTCATTGATACATATGGAACTGCGAAAGTAAACTTAACAGATGGCGAAATTGCCCGTAAGGTTGAAGCTATTTTCGACATGCGTCCTTACTTCATTGAACAACGATTGAAATTGCGTAATCCAATCTACTCAGAAACGGCAGCATATGGCCACATGGGTCGTAAAAACGAAGTTGTTACGAAAACTTTCCAGGGTCCAGGAGGACAAAAAGTGACCAAAGAAGTAGAATTGTTTACATGGGAAAAATTAGATTACGTAGATGCAGTTAAATCGGCATTTGGTATTTAATTTTCCGAACAGATACCTAAAAAAGGTGCTCCTAGATAGAGCGCCTTTTTTTATGCCCTAAATTCTGTTTTATTTGAACAAATTTAAGCGCAATCGAGTTAAGAAGAACATGAGCACGACAGGCAAAAAAGGTTTTTATTTTAAGGAATTTGAAGAGAAAAGTATTTCGCCTTTTGATAAACTCTTTGGTATATTCAAAGAACTCATCACCCATACGTCTGGCGATTTTGATGAAGCCATCGAATGGCTTCGAGAATTAGACAAGGAATATGAGTTGACAGATGAAAATTACACAATTGAAGATTTCATCGAAGACCTTAAAGCCAAAGGATACATCCGCGAAGAAATCGACGAAAATGGGGGTTCTGGAATAGGCATAACAGCCAAAACAGAACGTGCCATCCGACAAACCGCTTTGGAGAACATTTTTGGCAACCTCAATAAAAGTGGAGCTGGTAATCACAAGACCAAAGCATCAGGCCAAGGGGATGAATTAACCGGAGAATTTCGTTCCTATCATTTTGGTGATAGCCTTGAAAAAATATCCCTAACTGAAAGCTTAAAAAACGCACAAATCAATCACGGAATTGGCGAATTTGAATTAACCGAAGAGGATTTGGTCGTAGAGGACACGCAATACAAATCCCAAATGAGTACGGTCCTGATGATCGACATCAGCCATTCCATGATTCTCTACGGCGAAGATCGCATTACGCCCGCCAAAAAGGTGGCGATGGCCTTAGCTGAATTAATTACTACCCGCTACCCGAAAGACACGATTGACATCATTGTTTTTGGTAATGATGCATGGAGCATTTCCATCAAGGATATCCCCTACCTAAAAGTTGGACCCTATCATACCAATACGGTTGCTGGCTTGCAATTAGCCATGGATATTCTGCGAAGGAAAAGAAATACCAACAAGCAGATATTCATGATTACGGATGGCAAACCGAGCTGTGTGCGAGAAAAAGATGGCACCTATTACATGAATAGCAATGGCCTAGATCCTTATGTCACCGAGAAGTGTTATACGCAGGCGGCGCAGGCTAGAAAATTACATATTCCGATAACCACGTTCATGATTGCAAGGGATTCCTATCTCCAACAGTTTGTCGACAAATTCACGGAAGCCAATCAAGGAAAGGCGTTTTATACCGGCTTACGGGGATTAGGAGAAATGATATTTCAAGATTACGAAACGAATAGAAAGAAAAGACTTAAATAAAATGATCAAGAATTTAGGAGAATTAAAAGCCTCAGGCTACCAAAGTAAATCCATCAAAGACGAATTACGGGATAACCTCATCCAACACATGGAAGCTGGGACGACCGTGTTTCAAGGCGTGCATGGATTTGAAAATTCGGTCATACCAGAATTAGAACGCGCGATTTTATCACGCCATAATATCAATCTCTTGGGATTGCGTGGACAAGCGAAAACCCGCCTAGCACGCTTAATGGTGAACTTATTAGACGAATACATCCCCTATGTAGCGGGCTCTGAAATCAATGATGACCCATTGAAACCCATTTCGCGTTTTGCGATTAATTTAATCGAAGAACATGGTGACCAAACACCCATCGCTTGGTTACACCGAAATGATCGCTTTGCAGAGAAATTAGCGACACCGGATGTGACGGTAGCCGATTTAATCGGGGATGTGGATCCGATCAAGGCCGCCAATTTAAAACTCTCCTATGCGGATGATCGCGTGATTCACTTTGGGATGATTCCACGAGCGAATCGATGTATTTTCGTTATCAACGAAATTCCCGATTTGCAAGCGCGAATCCAGGTCGCATTGTTTAACATTTTACAAGAAGGTGATATTCAAATCAGGGGCTTCAAATTACGTTTACCATTAGATGTCCAATTTATCTTTACGGCAAATCCGGAAGATTACACAAACCGTGGGAGCATCGTGACACCCTTGAAAGATCGTATAGGATCTCAAATTTTGACTCATTATCCTGAAAGTATTGCCATAGCACGAAAGATTTCTAGCCAAGAAGCAAGAATCAATACAACACAAAGCGAGCGAGTTTATATTCCAAATTTGGCCTACGATTTATTAGAACAAATCATCTTCGAAGCTCGGCAAAGTGAATACATCGACCACAAAAGTGGCGTAAGTGCACGTATGAGCATATCGATGTTGGAGAGTTTAGTCAGCACAGCCGAAAGACGCGCCTTATTAAACAAGGAAAAACAAACAACGGTTCGATTGGCAGACTTTATGGGCATTATACCTGCCATCACGGGAAAGGTAGAACTTGTCTATGAAGGCGAACAAGAAGGAGCTGCTTTTGTGGCAGAACAATTAATTGGACAAGCTATCAAAACTTTCCTTCCCGGTATGTTTCCAAAAATTGAGAAGTTAAGCAAGAAAATTGAGGATAGCCCTTACAGCACCTTATTGGAGGCCATCTTCTCCGATGGAGGCTTGGTCTTGTATGACGAATCGACGGATAAGGATTACCAACATACTTTGGATGAGTTAAAGCCACTCAAAGCATTGGTTTCAAAATACCAACCTGAAACATCCGCGAAAGACAGTTATTTCGTGAAAGAATTTGTTTTATGGGCTTTAGCTGAACACCATAAACTAGGTAAGGAACGTCTTCAAGACGGATTCCAATTCAAGGACCTCTTAGGAATCTTGTAATAAAAAAGCGCCCTAAATGGGGCGCTTTTTCTTTTATTCTAAGGTAAGACTGAGCTTATCCGTTTTGACTTGATTAATTTTTGATTTGAAACGTTTGATTTGTTCGGCTAATGCGTTTAAAGCTAAATCCAAGGCCTCTTCAAAAGATCGAGCTGTTTCTTTCACGAACAAAACAGCACCTGGGACTGCAATTTTAATTTCTAATAACTTCTCTCGCATTTTACCTTCGCCTTTGGCTAATTTCAGAAAAACCTCGCCTCCGGTTATTCGATCATAAAAAGTATCTAATTTATTCAACTTAGCTTGAATGCTATCCAACAATTTACGATCAGCACTGAAGTGAATGGCGTGTACTTGCACTTTCATAATCATTAAATTTAAAGGGTGAATAGATGCTTTGGGAATCTTAGCAAAGCCACCGAAAAACAGAACGTTTTAGATTCATCGAAAAGGTATATTTTTTTAGAACCCTTGTCAAGCAATTAACAAATTTTTATTTCCAAACCACTCGTATTAACAAAACCGGAATTCCCAATTCCGCAAAGGAATCATGCCAAAAATGCTGTATAGCAGATAAATGGTCATTCGGTGACTTTACTTCCACAAAAGCATATTCATCTCCTCGGTGAATAAATAGGTCAGGGAAACCTTTGGCATGCGTCGATAACCGTGACCACATCAAATGCAATACCTGCTGAAGAGCAGGTGTTTCTACCACTTGCAGGACTCGTTCCATTAACTCCCAATTAAGATGTGTCCAATCCACGAGCGGATTGATGACGCCATGATGCGCATCCGCTACAGATTTCATATATTGTAAAACATGCGATTGATCATGC
>CANGCD010000181.1 GCA_947452215.1 Cytophagaceae bacterium
ACATTACGTTCAGGTAAGGAAATTGATCGTTTATTGGTTCAACGCGAACTTGGAAACAGCGAAATACTTGATTTAGCGCGTGAAAAAGGCATTCAAGTACAGAAAGTCCCTCTGGAAAAATTGAATCGTATTACGCGTAAAAACCACCAAGGAGCGATTGCCTTCGTTTCTGCGATTCATTATGCGAAACTAGAGAATGTGATTGCTGATACATTCGAAAAAGGTGAAATCCCATTTATTTTGATACTTGACCGCATCACAGATGTGCGTAATTTCGGTGCGATTGCTCGAACTGCTGAATGCGCAGGTATTCATGCGATTGTAATTCCAGCCCGCGGAGCCGCACAAATCAATAGTGACGCGATGAAGACATCTTCGGGAGCCTTAAACTTCATTCCTGTTTGTCGGGAAGATAGCCTTCTTCAAACCGTCGATTTCCTACAGAACTCCGGATTAAAGGTCATTGCTTGTACCGAAAAGGGTCGCAGTTCAGTCTATGCAGTCGATTACAGCGGCCCAGTTGCTATTATCATGGGATCCGAAGAAGATGGTATCTCCGATGAATTAATTCGTAAATCAGACGATTTAGCTGTTATTCCACAAAGTGGACAAGTCGGCTCGTTAAACGTATCTGTGGCGGCCGGTGTAGTGATCTTTGAGACGGTTCGCCAACGAAGCATTTAAATTTTCCTTAACATCTGCGTAGCCGAAGCCTGTGCTTTTGGCAAAATCGTTACGTCCGCAATGTTCACGTGTGGAGGTGCTGTGACAATATATTGAATAAGATCAGCAATATCTTCCGCTACCAATGGTTCATATCCCGCATAAACAGCATCCACTTTTTGTTGGTCCCCCTTAAATCGAACAGCTGAAAAATCCGTATTCACCGCCCCAGGAGCCACATTAGAAACCTTAATCCCATAAACATTTAGATCTTGTCTCATCCCTTGCGAGAGCGCCTCTACAGCCGCTTTGGAAGCACAATACACATTTCCATTGGGATAGACTTGTTTTCCCGCTATAGAAGACAGATTAACGATATGTCCAGCGCTTCGCTGAATCATTCCTGGAATCACCATGCGAGAAACATTTAATAATCCGTCGACATTACTGTGCATCATCGCGTCCCAGTCGGCCGGATCTCCATCCTGAATCGGACTCATCCCGTGCGCATTTCCCGCATTATTAATTAAGACATCAATCGATTGCCAAGATTCGGGCAACGAATGAAAAGCAGATTCAACAGCATTCCGATCTCGAACGTCAAAGGTTAACAAATAGGAATCAGTCTTTAATTCCGTTTTCAAAGCTTCTAAGCGCTCCAAGCGACGACCGCAAAGAATTAAAAGATAACCAACGGCCGACAATGCCTTAGCAGTCGCCAAACCTATTCCGGAGCTCGCGCCCGTGATGCATGCAATCTTATTCATGGGAAAAAAATTTTAACGAAGGTAAGGCCTTCGAGGTGTTCTAAAAAATTTGAGCGTAATTTGTGTAAATATTTATAACACATGAACTTCTTAATTGTTGGCCTAGGCAACATCGGACCCGAATATCTTTTTACCCGACACAACATCGGATTCATGGCTTTGGATTACTTAGCCAAGGATAAATCTATCAGTTTTACCCAAGACCGATTAGGCGCGATAACATCCTATAAGCTTAAAGGGCACCAAATTCATTTGTTGAAGCCAAGTACATTTATGAATTTGAGTGGCAAGGCAGTTAATTATTGGTGCCAACAGTTAAAGATCGAAAATGACCGACTCTTAATCTTAACGGACGACATCGCACTCCCATTTGAAACATTACGCCTAAAACCCAAAGGTTCCAGCGGCGGCCACAACGGCCTGAAAAGCATTGAGGCTACCTTGAACACACAAGAATATGCTCGCCTACGCATGGGAATTGGATCTGATTTTTCGAAAGGCCGCCAAGCCGATTTTGTATTAAGTAACTTTTCCGAAGAAGAAATTGGACTTATCCCATTCATCTTGAATCGCTCCAATGAGATCATTGATTCGTTCTGCCTTGAAGGCATCCAACAAACAATGAACAAATACAACCAATGATTGCACTTTTCAAAGAATTTTATAATTTTTCCTAAATTTTTAAATTAGAATTATCCAAAAGATTTACAATTGTTATCCAAATTAAATTTGGAAATAAGAAATAAAACATATCGAATATTCTGAATTTAATTCGAAAATCGAAAAATATTAAATTTAACAATCGCAAATTGTCCAAAAACAAGTTTTGCTATATTAAAAAAATGCAATAATTTTGTATCGTTGATTTAGTTAATAAATATAACGAATTTATGAAAAAGCAAATTTTAATGGTTAGCGTTTTAGTAGGACTAAGCCTAACAGCAACAGCGGTAAAAGCGAGCGGAACGGCATCACATGTAGATGCGTCGACAACAGTATTGTCACACAAAAAAGAAACCCTATCTGAAGTTATTCAGTCATTGATAAAAAAAGATTTTGTAGGAGCCTACGCATCTACATCAGCAAGTTTAACAATTTCGATTTTAGAGAATTATCAAAACAACCAGTCGGCTTACTTAAAAGCTAGCAAGGCAGAACAAGCTCTTTTCAACGAGACTGTTCAATCCATTGTGAATCAAGCAGGTGTTTCAGATGAAAAAACGAATACTTGGGTGAAAGAAATTAACAAATCTGCGAAAGCAATCAACGCTATTTGGTCAGTATTGGCCATCGAACCGAAAATTGAAGCAGATTTTAGCAACGATTTAGAACAAAATCAAGATTTGATCGTTGTATTTCAAAATTAGATTGTAAGTAGTTTTCATAGTTAAATAGGTTTAGAGGTAATCAAAAAAGGCGCTGTTTCTGACGGCGCCTTTTTTATTTTTTTGCACTAAACTCATATTATTTAAACAAAACATCTATATTTGTATAAATTTTCATAGTTAAATAGGTTTAGAGGTTAAACAAATAAGGCCAGAAGTTTCTTCTGGCCTTATTTTTATTTAATCGATTTCCATTAACTAATCGATGCGCCATTCCATATAGCCTTACTCGGCTGCATAAAGGCTAAACTACCATCCGCATCTTCCGCCATCAAGATCATCCCCTCACTCTCCTGCCCCATGATTTTACGCGGAGCTAAATTCGCCAAGAAACAAACTTGTCGGCCTATTACATCTGCTGGTTCAAAATGCTCAGCAATACCACTCAGAATGATGCGTTCTTTTTGACCGTCATTAACGGCCAACTTCAACAATTTTTTACTCTTTTCTACTTTCTCCGCAGCGGTAATATGCCCTACGCGTAAATCCATTTTGGTAAAGGATTCAAATTCAATCGTTTCTTTAATTTGATTTACTTGCTTGCTCGCTAATTCCATCGCTTCTTTCGTTTGCTTTAATTTATCAACTTGTGCTTGGATCACATCATCTTCCAATTTATCGAACAATAAACCCGGATTAACAAGTTTTTGACCTGTAGGAATTAATTCAAAATCACCGATGGTATTCCAATCAGCTTCTTGAATACCTAAGGCCGTACGCAATTTAGCAGCTGTAAATGGAATAAAGGGTTCCAAAGCTATGGAAGCATGCGCCACCAATTGAACCGCATAATTCAAAACAGTCCCCGCTTTTTCCTTATCTTCTTTGATGATCTTCCAAGGCTCCGCATCCGCCAAATATTTATTACCGATGCGAGCTATTTCCATCGCTAATACCAAAGCATCCCGGAATTTATAATTCGACAAAGCAGCCTCTAATTTAGCAGGAATATCCGCTAAGGCTTGCTTCACATCTTCCTCTAATCCCGTGCCAGCAGCTTTTGACGGCACGATGCCTTCAAAATTCTTATCAATCAAGACAAATGCCCGATTGACAAAATTCCCTAATATGGCAACCAATTCAGAATTGTTTTTCGTCTGAAAATCAGCCCAAGTAAAATCAGCATCCTTGGTTTCAGGACTTGAAGCCGTCAATGAATAGCGTAATACATCTTGTTTTCCTGGGAAATCCTTCAAGTACTCATGTAACCAAACTGCCCAATTACGCGATGTGGAAATCTTATCTCCTTCCAAGTTCATGAATTCGTTGGCTGGAACCTGATCCGCCAACTGGAACTCGCCATGCGCCATACACATCGCTGGAAAAATCAAACAATGGAATACGATATTGTCTTTTCCAATAAAATGCACAATCCGGCTGTCCTTCGCCTTCCAATACTTCTCCCAATCAGCCGTTAATTGGCTCGTCATCGAGATATAACCAATAGGAGCATCAAACCATACATACAATACTTTGCCTTCCGTATCCGGCAAAGGAATCGGTACACCCCAATTTAAATCACGCGT
>CANGCD010000182.1 GCA_947452215.1 Cytophagaceae bacterium
CAAACGCTCGTATTACAAGTACAATTGCCTGAACATATTTGGATGGATTGGATTCAAGCATTAGGCGGACATGTAGAAACTGTTCAGCCGGAAGTCCCTAGTTTCGCCGACTTGCTTAATGCCGAAGTGTATTTTGAGCTTCCATCCGATTCGTTGGAAGACCTACCCGAAGAAGAAGTAGCAGAAGAAGAAAATACGTTAGAAGAAGCACTTAGCCCAAACATTGAAATCGAAGAAAATGACCTACAGGCAGTTGCTTGGGAGGATTCTGACAATGAATTATCTAGCCAAACAACACCCGACTATTTTGAGGTCTCTTCCGAATTACCCGATCTAAGCGAATTAAGTCCAGAAGAAGGCAAAACGCAAAGCATTCAAGAGATGTTGGCCGACTCAAAAGAAGAAAAAGTATTAGACACGATACAAGTGGACGATCATTCCTTAAAGAATATGGTCGCTAATCAAATGACTTCATCGCTTGCGGAAAGCATTTCCTTATTCCAACGCTTGAATTTCATTCAAGAATTATTCGATGGAAATGCAGAGCAGTTCAGTCAATTCATTGAATTTGTTGACTTGGAAGCAAGTCCATCCAATTGGAGAAGCGAAGTTGCTAAGCGATATCCTTTCGAAGAATCTAATGCATCACAAGAACTCATGTTACTCATCGAACGAAAATTCAGCTAACTGATTTTCTTTATCAGTTTTATTTCAGCATAAATACTACACATGCGCTAGTTTCAAGAAAAAAAACTTGAAACGGCTCTTTCTTATTTATTGGCTTCTCCCCTATCTGATTTTCGCACAGGAATCTGTTGAACTGACGGAAGAAAAACAAGGAATACTTGCGTATTACCAACAAAACCCCATCGATATCAATGCAGTTAGCCCATCCGAATTGCTCGCCATGGGAATCTTACAGGCCAACCAAATCGAAGCTTTTGTACATCATCGCAAGGAAATAGGACGGTTTAATTCGATCTATGAATTACAAACAATACCCTTTTGGGATATCCCCACCCTCCGCACCCTACAAAACTTGTTGGTTTGTCGGGAAGCTACTCAACACTGGACCCATGTTTCAAACGGTAAGCATCAAGTTGTTTTACGCGCCGAAAATACGCTCGAACAAAAAACCGGATTTTCAGACCCCACCACGCGGAGCAAAGTTCGCTACCTAGGAAATCCCCTAAATACGCTTTTTCGCTACCGTGGAACTTGGAATAGCCATATTCGAGGCGGTCTGCTTATGAGTAAAGATCCTGGGGAATTAAAGTACAACGACTTTACGAGTGCCTTTCTCGAATTTAAAGATACGAGAGGCCATTTTAAATTGATTCTAGGCGACTTTATTAATCAATGGGGCCAAGGACTTATGCAATCCGGTTCCTTTTCCTTAGGTAAAAGCTATGAAAGCATAAGAGCCACACAAAAGTTTCATGGGGGAGGCTTGGCCTATACATCTTCAGGTGAATCCGAATTTTACAGAGGAATTAACATCCAAGCCACTTTCCATCAATTTCAAGGTCAGGCCTATTTTTCTATCCGTAAAAAAGACCTTGTGCTCTCAAAAGATAGCAGCTATTTTCGGGCATTCCAGTTGGACGGATTACATCGTACCCCTACAGAAATAGGCCAACAAAACCGTTTACAGGAACATAGCTCTGGCATGAATCTACGTTACTTAAGCAAGCGCATTCAATGGGCTTTTGCACAAACATGGACGCATTGGAATTATCACTTTCATCCGACAAATCCATTGGATTGGCGAGGGAATACGCTGATGAATTCTTCGTTTAGCTATATAAGCCAACTCGGTAATAAGCGAATATCAGGCGAAATAGTGCTAACGGCCACGTCTGCTTGGGCAATGATACATGCTGTTTCATGGGCGGTCAATAAAAAAACAGATATCTCCGGAATAATCCGAATGTATGATGCAGGCTATTTCAGTCCAATGGCCAATGCAATCAGTGAAAGCTCAAGCAACAAAAATGAGTGGGGCTTATTTATAGGCCATCAGTACCAGCGTACAAAATACCAACGAATTTCGAGTTACCTCGATCTATTTCGCTTCCCAGAGGCGAGTTCCGGCCCATGGGCTTCAGGTCAGTTAGGATGGGAACTATTAAGTCGGTTTCAATGGGACAGAAGAAAGCAAGGCCACTATTTTGCCCAGCTAAAATGGACACATAAAAATCAAATGCCTTCGAAATCACCCCATGATCTCCTTCAAGCAAGTCTCGATTGGAATAAGCCGATGCATCGATTTAATTGGCATAGTCGTATCATGTGGTCACATATACAGTCCAATGAACAAAAAGAATCGGGCTATCTATGGCTAAATGATGTTGAATACCACATGAAAAGAGTCAAAGTACAATTGCGAACCGCATGGATCTGGTCGGGGAGTTACGACACACGACTTTATGCCTATGAACCCAGCCTACCCTTCTCATTTCTACTGCCAGCCTATTATGATCCTAGCATACGAAACCTATGCTTAATTGAATATAAAGGCCGAAACAATATTTCGCTTGCCGTTAAAATCGCGAGAACCAATTACTTCCAAAAGGAGGTAATTGGTTCTGGCTTAGACGCGATCGCGTCGTCTCATAAAACAGATATAGGACTTCAAGTGGCCTATAGCCCCTAAATGATTGCTTCGCGCACTTTTAACAATTTCTCCAATAAACCTTCCAATTGATCCAAAGGAAGCATATTCGCTCCATCCGATTTCGCGATGGATGGATTTGGGTGTGTCTCAATAAAAAGACCATCCGCACCTACTGCAATAGCAGCTTTGGCAATTGTTTCGATTAAAGCCGGTTGGCCCCCTGTTACGCCGCTTCCTTGATTAGGGCGTTGCAACGAATGTGTACAATCCATAATAACCGGAACACCAAAATTCGCCATTTCAGGAAGATTGCGATAATCCACCACCAAATCTCCATAACCGAATGAATTGCCACGATCTGTCAAATACACTTGAGCCTGCGGGTTTTCATGCAAAACCTTTTCCACGGCGAATTTCATTGAAGCACCCGACATAAATTGCCCTTTTTTGATGTTTACAGCTTTACCCGTTTGTGCAGCAGCAGCTAGTAAATCGGTCTGCCGACAAAGAAAAGCAGGAATCTGTAAGACATCCACATAAGCCGCAGCCATGGCCGCTTCAGCACTCTCATGAATATCGGTTACAGTAGGCAAATCATAATGAGCACCTACCTCTTTCAAAATTTCCAAGGCTTTGATATCACCAATTCCCGTAAAGGAATCGATTTTAGTCCGGTTAGCCTTGCGATAAGAACCCTTGAAAATATAAGGAATTCCCATCGATTTGGTAATTCCATCGATGCGTTCAGCGATTTCAAAGGCTAAGTCCCGACTTTCGATGGCACAACTTCCAGCCATCAAAAAGAATGGTCCTTTTCCTAAATTTTCTATCGAGGGTAATTGCATGTTATAAAATGTTTACTTCGGTCTCTAAAACGACACCAAATTTTTCTAAAATCGATTTCTTAATTTGCTCTGAGAGCATTTGTATTTCATTGCCTTTTGCGTGACCGTAATTAACCAAAACTAAGGCCTGCTTGGCATGTACACCTGCATCTCCTGAACGATAACCCTTCCATCCCGCCTGCTCAATCAACCAACCCGCTGGAAATTTGATGTCTGAACTTCCTTCCACCGGATAATGTGGGATATTCGGATAAGCTTCAATCAATCTACCTGCAGCGACAGCATCAAGTGTGGGATTTTTGAAAAAACTCCCTGAGTTTCCGATTTCCTTGGGATTCGGCAATTTGCTCTGACGAATTTCAATCACCGCATCAGCAACGTCGCTAATGCCCGGATTGGATATTCCTTTTTCAGTCAAAACTGACTGAATAGCCCCATAGGAGGTTTGTGGGATAACCTGCTTATTCAAACGAAAACAAACCGAAGCAATGAAATATTTTTCTTTCCCTGCGTGCTTGAAAAAACTCTCACGATAACCGAAAGCACATCGCGCTGCATCAAAACGTTCAATTTGTAAGGTCGCTAAATTCAAAGCATCCAGATGGTCGAACGTATCCTTGATTTCTACTCCATAAGCACCAATATTCTGCATAGGTGCGGCACCTACCGTACCCGGTATAAGAGACATGTTTTCAATCCCAGCCCACTGATGCTCCACGGCATAACATACAAAATCGTGCCAAACCACACCAGCTCCAGCTTTCACCCAAACATGATCGGCATCTTCATCCACGACCTCTATGCCATTCAGTTGGATCTTAACAACCAAGGCATCGATATCTTTGGTCAATAATAAATTACTACCTCCCCCTAAA
>CANGCD010000183.1 GCA_947452215.1 Cytophagaceae bacterium
AATCAAGGCCGAACG
The DNA here is from genome assembly GCA_947452215.1 of Cytophagaceae bacterium. Classification (GTDB taxonomy): domain Bacteria; phylum Bacteroidota; class Bacteroidia; order Cytophagales; family Spirosomataceae; genus Aquirufa. The sequence goes on from CANGCD010000183.1 coordinate 16, forward strand.
CAAAAGCGCAAAATCCTTGCCTTTGAAGATGCATACCACGGAGATACATTCGGAGCGATGAGTCTCGGTGCACCAAGTGCCTTTAATGCACCCTTTCAGGACATGTTATTCGAGGTGGAATTCCTTCCGAGCCCTTGTGATCCAGAAGCCTGTATCGCGGCCATGAGAGCCAAAATGCAAGAGCCAAACGATTATGCGGCATTCATCTTCGAACCTTTAATACAAGGGGCAGGCGGCATGAAGATGTATGCCCCGGAAACCTTGGACACCTTAATTTCGATGGCTCAAGAGCATCAACTCTTATGCATTGCGGATGAAATCATGACCGGTTTCGGAAGAACGGGTAAATGGTTCGCCATGGACTACCTGACTCATAAACCTGATATCGCTTGTTTCTCCAAAGGTTTGACCGGAGGAATGATGGCCATGGGAATTACCACATGCTCAAATACTCTATTTGATGCATTTCTCTCCGAAGACCGAAAGAAAACCTTGTTTCACAGCCATTCATTCACTGCAAATCCCATGGCTTGTGCCGTTGCATTGGCAAGTATGGATTTGATGGAAAAAGCGGAAACATGGGAAAATATCGAACGCATCAAGTCGAGTTACTTTACTTGGAAAAGTAAGATGCAAGGCCATGAGATCATTACAAATGTCCGTATCCAAGGATCCATCATCGCATTCGAACTTTCCGTCGGCGAATCGAATGGATACATGCATTCCATCCGAGATCGCGCTTATCAATATTTCATCAAAAAAGGGGTCCTTATGAGACCCCTTGGAAATACTTTATATATTCTTCCTCCTTATTGTATAAGCAATGAGGAACTTGAACGCATCTATGCTGAAATTGAGAATTTCGCAGCGACCTTAATTCGTTAATTTTAAAGACTGCCAGGAAACCATTTGCCAGCGTCCATCATCAAATACGAATACATCTGTAAAACGTAGTTTAACTGGTGTTTCTTTACCGTCGGCACTGAGATTCACCAAATTAAGAACTCCTGTATTGATTCCCGTTTTTCCGTAAACACGTGTCTGTATTTCTACAGGGACGATCGAAACATAGCTTGATTTCCCAGAAAAAATCGACGCGATGTACGAATCTTTGGTATCTGTGTTGCCTCCAGAATGAAAATAAACTAAATCTTTATGTAGGACAGCCTCTAGAGCTGCACGATCTTTGGCAATCATGACCTTAAAACGGCCCAATTCTGCATCTTTCAATGATGCAACATCCGCTTTTTGCGCAAAAACGCATAGGGAAAGGCAAAGTAGTCCAAACGTTAAAATGCTATTTTTCATGTTCTAAATTTTGATTTAAAGTCATAAAAAACAAAAAACTACTCATAATGATGTAAACATTTGAATAAATTGCATAAGCTAAACCTCAAACATGTCCAACTTTCAAACGTATCTTCAACTTGGATTTCAGCATATACTGAATTGGCAAGCGCTCGATCATTTATTATTTATCTTGGCGATTACCTGTATTTACACTTGGTCGGACATCAAGCATCTATTGTGGTTGGTCACTGCGTTTACCTTGGGACATTCGATAACCTTAGGACTCGCAACAATCGGTTGGATTACGGTGAATGCTGCCTGGATTGAATTTTTAATTCCGTGCACGATCATGCTGTCGGCGCTAATCAATTTAACCTTCAAGGACTCTAAGCGACAAAATGCCTCCAAACTACCCTATTATACCGTACTTTTCTTTGGACTAATTCATGGCCTAGGCTTTTCCAATTACCTCCAAAGTTTACTCGGCAAAGAGTCATCGATTTTTACTCCATTATTAGCATTCAATATAGGACTTGAATTGGGCCAACTGGTCGTCGTTTCTGCAGTCCTACTCGTAACAACCACTGTGATGGCATTCTCACGCATCAAGCGCATTCATTATGTATATGTGATTTCAGGAATCATCATTGGAGTTGTTATTCCGATGTTGCTTGAGCGAATCCCATAAAAAAAGCCCAACATGTCTGCCGGGCTTTTTACTATTAATGATTTGACTAGAAATCTTCGTCCATCGAGAATGACATCGATTCCTTGTCAGACATAACACCTGATTTTTGGTATTCAGCCACACGCTTTTCAAAGAAGTTGGTTTTTCCTTGTAACGAAATCATCTCCATAAAATCGAATGGATTTGTCGCATTGTAGTTCTTCTGGCATCCTAAAGAAACCAATAAACGGTCAGCAACGAATTCAATGTATTGACACATCAACTCCGCATTCATACCTATTAAGGAAACAGGCAAGGCAACAGTTACGAATTCTTTCTCAATTTCTACCGCATTTAAGATAATCTCATAAATACGCTCTTGAGAAATTTTATTCTTAATGTGGTCAGCATACAATAAACATGCAAAATCACAGTGTAAACCTTCATCACGCGAAATCAATTCATTCGAGAAGGATAAACCTGGCATTAAGCCACGTTTCTTCAACCAGAAGATTGAGCAGAATGAACCCGAGAAGAAAATACCTTCTACCGCTGCGAATGAAATCAAACGCTCCACAAAACTATCGCTTTCAATCCACTTCAAGGCCCAATCAGCCTTTTTCTTCACACAATCAATCGTCTCAATCGCACGCAACAAACGATCTTTTTCTTTAGGCTCTTGAATATACGTATCAATCAAAAGAGAATACGTTTCCGAGTGAATGTTTTCCATCATGATTTGAAAACCATAGAAACATTTCGCCTCCGCGTATTGTACTTCTTTTAAAAAGTTGTTCGCTAAATTTTCATTTACAATTCCATCGGATGCCGCAAAAAAGGCTAAAACGTGTGAAATAAAATGACGTTCGCCATCATTTAGTTTCTTCCAATCCGATAAATCTTGTTGCAAATCAATCTCTTCAGCCGTCCAAAAAGACGCTTGAGATTGCTTGTAAAACCTCCAGATATCATCGTGCTTGATCGGGAATAAAACGAAACGATTTGGGTCCTCAACTAATAGAGGTTCGGATAAAAGTTCTTTTGACATGTGCGTAATAAATGAATTCGAAATTAAGAATTAATCGCTGAATTTCTTTGAATAGTAAGACAATTATTTAGACCAAATTGTTTTAAAAATATTAAAAGAAAAATCCACCTACCTGGACAACCAATGCAGAGCCATAAGGAGATGTTTTCGTGGCAGAATAATTTAAATCGTACATCACATTTAAATTGATTCCAATCTTGGAACCAATCCCGATTCCGACTAAAACCGGATTTGAATACGATGAATAAGAATTTGATGCATCGCTAAAATTTTCTACTTGCGCCGTGAGAAAACTTTGACCCAATAAAGCCGATAAAGCAGGCACATATTGACGAACAAAAATGCGTTCACCGATCAAATTAGAGGCAGGATAACCACGATACGCAAAATATTGATAGGTCATTCCCACCCCAATAATCGTGGTATTCGTAGCCATATATCCGGCCATAGGCGAAAGTCCGATGCTCGTCGGGTTTCCAAAACTCAAACCGGAAATCCCTCCCCCGAAATGCAAACGCTCTCGAAAACTTAAATCACGTACATCCGGTTCTACATCTAGGTCAACCCTAGCACCCTCTTCTGCGATGACAACAGGGTCTTGCGCGAAAGCCTCAAAGCTTACTGTGGTCATGAATAACGCAAATAATAAGTAAATCGATTTCATAAGATCATTTGTTGAAACGCGAAAAAAAAATTCCTACTCACCTAGCTTTCGCAAACCTGGAAGGATTGTCAAAGCTTGGGGTTGGCTTTGTCAAAATTAAAGGATAATTTTGAGATATGAGTTCTCCTGCACCCCAAGATTTCGAAAATTTAGACCCCAAAACACACATCATTATCAAAGGTGCCCGCGTACACAATCTAAAAAATGTGGACGTTGCCATTCCCCGAAATAAACTGGTCGTTGTCACGGGCTTGTCGGGTTCAGGAAAATCATCCCTCGCCTTCGATACGCTCTTCGCTGAAGGCCAACGCATGTACGTCGAAAGTCTGAATTCCTATGCCCGCCAATTCCTCGGTCGCATGGAGAAACCAGCCGTCGATTACATCAAAGGTGTCGCCCCCGCCATCGCCATCGAACAAAAAGTTAATACCAAAAATCCGCGTTCAACCGTCGGGACCACCACCGAAATATACGATTACCTCAAACTACTCTTTGCCCGCATCGGAAAAACGATTTCTCCTGTATCCGGCCAAGAAGTAAAGAAGGATTCCGTCTCTACCATTGTGGATTGGATTGTTTCGCATGACCAACAAAAAGACTTGATTCTTGCACCTTTATTGCATAACGTCGAAAGATCCTTGCTTGAAGAAT
>CANGCD010000184.1 GCA_947452215.1 Cytophagaceae bacterium
ATGACTCCTGAAATTGTCGGCCAGTATCCAGGGTGAAAATTTCGATAGCCAATTTTTGGGAGGCAATGGCATGTGTAATAGCCTGATCTTCTTGTCCAAAAGAAGTCGAAAAAACGATTTTCTTGTCGGTAAACAACGTTGCAATCTGTTGCATGCGCTCGGATAATGAAAGAGCCGCAAGTGATTTTTCGAAATTGTTTGGGATCATTTAACAGAAATTTTCACAAAGATATATAAAGTCTATTGAATAGCTATACTATGAAAAAAAATAATACACTTTGTTTGAAAACTTTTATAAATTGAAATGAGTTTACAAAACATGCGAACGGGGAACGAAATATTATTGGATGAAGCTGCGGGTGATGCTGCTGAAATGTTTTTGGATTTACGAAATCTGAAGCATTTGGTGCGCCATGGAGAAGGCCAACGGCTTGAGTTTAAAATGAAGGTTAAGTTTCCCGAAAAGATTATCAAGGAGTTGGTGGCTTTTGCTAATTCAGATGGGGGTCATTTGTTTGTTGGGGTTGCGGATGATGGTCAAATCGAGGGTTCCAAGTTTGTTGAGGAGGATCAGTTTTTACTCGAAAAAGCGATTTCTCAATATTGCTTCCCTGCCTTTACCTACCATGTGTATCGAATTCCTTTGGAAAACGGTCGGGCGGTTTTGGTGTATCATGTCTTTGAGAGTGTGGATAAACCTCATTTTGTTCAATTGGAAACAGATCCCAATCCGGTTTGCTATGTTCGTGTAAAAGATCGGACGATTAAGGCGAGCAAGGAGATGAAGCAAATTTTGAGGAGAGAAAATGAGGAGGGTTTGTCTTTCGCCTATGGAGATACAGAGCGCTGGTTGATGGAATATCTTCGTGAACATGCGCAGATAACTTTATCGGACTTCGCTTTACAATGTCAGTTGCCTACGTGGTTGGCTTCTCGCAAATTGGTACTCCTCGTGTTAAGTCGGGTCCTCAAAATTGAACCGGGAGAAAATCAAGATTATTATTCCTTACGATGAAAAGATGGATTTTAGTATTGGCCATTATTCCATTCGCCTGCTCTAAAGTAGCGAACGATCCAGGAATTATCCCCACGCCCCAAACGACAGCCACTTCTTCTTTCGACCTCTTGCAAGATAAATTACTCACACCGAGTTGTGCGAGTTCAGGTTGCCACTTGTCTACTAAGGATGGTAGTTTTGCTCAACATGGTTTGGTACTTGCCAAAGGAAGTTCTTATGCTAATTTGGTGGGTGTTGCGTCTGTCAATTCGGTAGCTCTGAAGAATTCTGTGCTTCGAGTTCGAAAATTTGCCTCGAGTGAAAGCTTGCTCTATCATAAATTGAACTGGGATTTGAGTCATCATGGTTTGGCGAATTATGGTGCTCCGATGCCCTTGGGAGGAAAACCCATTAGTAAAGGGCAATTGGCCTTTGTTCAAAAGTGGATTGATGCAGGTGCACCTTCAGGAGGTACCGTTGCCGATGCCAGCCTATTGGATGATACAACACCAAGTTTTGTAGAAGACGCGAATTTTACCCCTTTGGCATCTCCCGCTGAGGAGGGAAAGGCTGGGGTCCAACTTAAAGTTGACCGTTTCGTCGTTCCGGCCAATTTTGAACGAGAATTGTTTGTGCGTCGGCCGCTCAACAATCCAGCTCCCATCTATGTTTCTCGCATTAAATTGAAGTCGCGTGCGAATAGCCATCACATGGTATTGTACGATTTCAGATCAAAAAGCAATTTACCTTCTATGGATGAGGTAAGAGATTTAAGAAATTTAGACAACTCTTTAAATATAATCACTGCTTTGCAGATGTCCAATCATATATTTCTAGGTGGGGGGACGGATCCAAACTCGGATTACACTTTTCCGGCAGGAATTGCGCTACAGCTTCCTGTGAATGCAAGCATTGATTTGAATCCGCATTATTTCAATAAAACGACGGATCCTTTATACGGTGAAAATTACGTCAATTTATATACGGTTCCTGCAGATCAAGTGAAGAAGGTTGTACAAATGATTGATTTTAATGTCACGAATTTCACGCTTCCTGCGAATCAGACAACTACGATTACACGAGATTTTAAATTTGATAAACCCGTTGCAGTGGTTTCCTTGACTTCTCATTACCATGCTCGTGGGAAGTTATTCCAGATTAGAATCAAAGGAGGTCCACGGGATGGGGAGGTGATTTATGAGAATACTGATTGGGCGCACCCCAAGGTTATAAATTATGATACCCCGATTTTACTGCAAGCAGGTGAGGGCTTAACTTCTGTGGCGACCTATTTAAATGATACAAAAAAAGATTTGGGTTTTGGCCTCACCTCGGAGGATGAAATGGATATCATTTTTGGGTATTATTATGAGCGTTAAAATGCAAGCATTCAGGCTTTTGTTTAAAAAGTTCGGAAAGCTATTTGATATCTAAAACATTGAATTATATTTGCCTCCACTTCTTGAAATATTTCAAGAAATTACACCAAAATAGTACAATTTTTCGCATTTTTTGTATTCTAACCATAAAAATTTCTGCTTGGATAGACTTTTACTCCCCTAGGTTATAATGGAACACAAACACAAGAATAAAATGACGGCTGCCGGACTTTTGGTAGCCATGGGAATCATCTACGGGGATATCGGAACTTCTCCGCTTTACGTAATGCAGGCCATCATAGGCGACAATCCTATTAATGAATTAACGGTATTAGGCGGATTGTCTTGTATTTTCTGGACCTTGACGCTTCAGACTACACTGAAGTATGTTATTTTAATTTTACGAGCTGATAATAAGGGTGAAGGAGGAATCTTTGCCCTTTTTGCTTTAGTTCGTCGGCATGCGAAATGGTTAACGCTTCCCGCGATTATTGGTGGAGCAACCTTATTAGCGGATGGTATCATTACGCCTCCCATTTCGGTTTCGTCTGCCGTAGAAGGACTTCGCATGCTTCATCATGCGGATGGCCGACCTTTCGTGACGGATACTGTTCCTTTGGTTATTATTATTCTAACGGCACTTTTCTTATTTCAAATCCTAGGAACCAAGATTGTGGGTAAGTTTTTTGGGCCAGTGATGTTGGCTTGGTTTTCCATGCTCGCATTGACGGGATTATTGGGTATTGAAAATGATTGGTCGATTTTACGTGCGGTTAATCCAAGCTATGCATGGGAATTATTAACCACGCATCAAGCAGGAACTGCTGGATTTTGGGGTTTAGGTGCTGTGTTTTTATGTACAACAGGTGCTGAAGCTTTGTATTCAGATTTAGGTCACTGCGGCCGCGAGAACATTCGTATTTCCTGGATTTTTGTTAAGATTGCCCTGTTGCTTCAGTACTTCGGTCAAGGTGCTTGGCTCTTGTCGCAAAATGGTACTTTATTAGGTGTTCAGAAACCTATTTTTGAATTACTTAAATCGGAACTTGGGGTTCAGTTTCTTTTTTCAGGAATTATGTTGGCGACTTTAGCCGCTGTGATTGCTTCCCAAGCCTTAATTTCGGGTTCATTTACGTTGATCTCGGAAGCCATTCGTTTGAACTTTTGGCCCCGTGTTCGATTGATTTATCCTTCGGATCAAAAAGGTCAGTTATATGTTCCATCTATCAATCTCCTACTTTGGATGGGTTGTGTGGGTGTCGTATTGTGGTTTAGGGAGTCTGCCAACATGGAGGCTGCTTATGGTTTAGCCATTACGATGACCATGTTGATGACAACCTCCTTGATGGCCTATTATTTGCACATCAAGAAGGTGGACATGTGGTGGATCTTGTTGTTTTTGGCTGTTTATGTTTCCTTGGAAGGTTCTTTCTTGGTGGCCAACTTGCAGAAATTCTGGCATGGGGGTTATGTATCTTTATTTATTGCGGGTGTTATCATCTTCATCATGTGGGTATGGTTCCGTGCGACACGCATTAAAAAGAAGTTGACTGAATACGAGAAATTGTCCGATTACATCGAGCCTTTAAAAGAGTTGAGTAAGGATGAAACGATTCCAAAATATGCGACGCATTTAGTTTTCATGTCGAATGCGGCTCGTGTAACAGACATTGAATCGAAAATTATTTATTCTATTTTTCAACGCCGACCGAAGAAGGCCGATATTTATTGGTTTGTACATGTGGACACGATGGATGATCCATATACAATGGATTAC
>CANGCD010000185.1 GCA_947452215.1 Cytophagaceae bacterium
AGTTAAGCCCCGCACCGCTGATGATACTGGGATCAAACCCGGGAAAGTAAGTAAGCTCCAAGTTATTATAGAAGACCTGCACCAAAAGTGTGGGTCTTTTTTTGTGACCAAAAGTCACTAAGCGCTAGTCACTAGTCACTAGTCGACAGTCCGGAGGGTGTACTCTTCACTCTTAGTTCTTAACTCTTACCTGGTAAAAAGTCCGAAGGAGTTCATAACTCTTCACTCTTAGTTCTTGACTCTTAGCTCTTACTAGGAAGAAGTCCGAAGGAGAATAGTCAGGAGTCCGTAGGAGTTCATAATTCTTCACTCTTAGTTCTTCACTCTTAACTCTTACCTGGCGAGAAGTCCGAAGGAAATTAGTCCGCAGGAGGCAATCAGTAGTCAGTTGTATGTGGGCAGTAGCTAGTCGATAGTTGCTAGTCCGGAGGGGGTACTCTTCTCTCTTAGCTTTTAACTCTTCACTCTTAACTCTTAGTTCTTAACTACAATGAAGTCCGAAGGTAATTGGCCCTAGATCTAACGTCTAATGTCCAATGTCCAACGTCTCTAGCTATTACACCCCCTGCAAACCCCCTGAATCAATAAATTGCTCTCCTGCTTGATGAAGTTTTCGGGTAATATGATCTGTGGAATATGAACGGTCTCCAAACATGTTGTTTGGCCGCATTGCGTACACTTGAAATGTACATGATCATGCTGATGTGTATCTTGATGACACATATCCTGACACAAAGCATATTTGATACTGCCCTGGTCATCTAAAACCTTATGCAATAATCCACTAGCTAAAAAGGATTTTAATGTTCTGTATATCGTTACTCGATCAAATTGACTCGATAATGTCTGCTCAATATCGCCTTGACTTAAGGCATAGCCAGCGTTTTGGAACGCAGCTAAAACGGCTATCCGACTACCCGTTGATCTCAACCCAAATTGATCCAATTGAATTTCAGGTTTTATAGTCATCTTTATGCTTGCAAATGTTCTGTTTGTAGCGCCACCATGTTTCGATAAACACCATTTTTTATCTTCATTAAGGCATCATGATTCCCCTGCTCTAATATCTTCCCCTCCTCCATCACGATAATCTGATCTGCCGAACGAATCGTTGATAAACGATGTGCAATAATTAAACTCGTTCTATTTTTCATCAACTCCTCTAATGCCGACTGAACCCATTTCTCTGATTCCGAATCCAAAGCGCTAGTTGCTTCATCCAATATCAAAAATTTAGGATTACGTAAAATCGCTCGTGCAATAGCAATTCGCTGGCGTTGCCCCCCTGATAATTTGACTCCTCTTTCTCCTACCAAGGTATCCCATTGCTCAGGAAATGATTCAATAAATTCTTTTGCAAACGCCTGTTCTGCTGCATATTCAATCTCTTCTTGACTCGCACCCGGCTTTCCATAAGCAATGTTTTCTCGAATTGTTCCACCAAATAACAATACCTCTTGAGGCACAAGTGCTAACATCCCTCTCCAGTCACTGACCGAATATTCTTGGATGTTCCGACCGTTTAATTTGATTTGTCCCGCATTAGGCTCATAAAATCGCATCATCAATTGCGCTAAGGTCGATTTACCCGTACCCGACGTTCCTACAATGGCAATCTTTTGACCAGGTTCTATATCAATCGAAATACCTTTTAAAATCTCCACAGATGGTCTACTTGGATATGAAAAATGTACATCCTCAATCGAAATCTTTCCAAATTCGATGACCTTAGGCGATTCTTGCGTAACTAAGTCTAGCTCCGATGGATCCTCCAAAATTTCTAGGATTCGATCCGATGATCCAATCGTCTTTTGCAATTGTGCATAGATATCACCTAATCCGCCTACCGAGCCTCCAATGAAGGCCGTATAGAAGATAAAGGTTAATAAATCGGCCAAAATCATATCTCCTTGTGCAACCAATGCCGCCCCATACCATACTACCCCTACAATCCCACCAAACAAGGCAAAAATCACAAAGCTTACAAAGGCTCCACGCATCGTTGCCGCCTTTAATGCAGCCTCAATGACGCGGTTTAAAGAACTTGTATACCGATTGACCTCATAGGATTCATTCGTAAATGATTTGACCGCCTGAATCGACTGAAATGTTTCCTCCACAATGATATTCGTTGCCGCTAATTCATCTTGTGATTTTTTAGAAATCTTCCGAATAAACTTACCGAAAACTATTGCCGCTACCACAAGAACAGGGAAGGTCGCCAACATGAACAGTGTCAGTTTCCATGACAAATACGTAATCAAAGCGATTCCACCAACGAGCGTAAATATTTGTCGGAAAAACTCCGCCAACGTAATCGATAACACATCTTGCAATTGCGTGATGTCTGATGTTATCCGACTCATTAATTCCCCCACACGTCTTTTTTCAAAATGAAAAATCGGCATGGTAATAATCTTGGCATACAAGTTTTTGCGCACATCACGCATCGCTTTTTCGGAGACCTGCGCGAAGGTGTAAATTCGTAAAAACGATAAAATCGCCTGGACAATTAATACGGCGAAAAAGAATAACGTTACTTCATTGATGTGGTAATTCGATTTGCCCTCAATCACCTTGGTCATTTGGCCAATTAATAGGGGGAAACTCATCGTTGTCAAGTTTGACAACAATAAAAACAACATCCCCGTAATAAAGGTCCACTTGTAGGGTATGACAAATTGGAAGATTTTCAATGCCTTTTTCAGACCTTGCTTATCCACTTTTACCTTATCTTTTGGTTCAGGTCCTGAACCAAAACTCTCATGTCTTTTTGCCATAGGTTTTATTCTTTTTCCGGCTCACCGCGGTAGCCCGACTTCAGAAATAACTGATTGTAGTCGGGGTCTGTCATTAACTTCGTGAGCGTCAACTTAGGATTCTGTTTCCAATATTGGTCTACGATGCGCCAACCTAACCAACGTCCAATTGATCCCGGACATGCCGGTCCTATTTCAGGTGTTTTTGGACGCTCGCCTAAATATTTGTTTTTAGTCAGTTCTTCCTGATTGAACAACAGTTTTTTATCGATGAAATGTTCCCAAACTTGCTTTTGAAATGCATTGGTTTCGGCTAATTCTTGTGTAGTGTAGCCAAAAAGCAATGAATCTGCTAATTCTGGTAATATTTTTTTCGTGAAGACGAATCCTTTCCCATACCAAATCATATCACTTAACAAGGTATGATCTTCCTCATTTTGGCGATTCACAAAGGCCGAATACTGCAAGACGACCTGACCTACAAGGGCTTGTGGTTCCAATCGACGCAATTGGTAATCGTAGACATTTGGCGGCAAGTAAAGCCCCTTTTTGCCCATGAAAAAATCCAAACCAATAACAATTAAACTGTCAGATACCTGTAAATGTTGGGCCGTAAATTCCCCTCCAACTCCCCCAAAACCTGAAAATACCGTTCTGATCTTAGGAGTCTTCAAGCCTGGAAATTCCTTTTGAATGCGCTCAAATGCAGATTTTAATTCATTCTCTAAGCGATCCCCACCAAAAAATGCTGAGTCCTGACTCTGTTTGTAGAATGCCTTTAACGAAGGATTTTGATAGAGTTGATATAAATCGCGTGCCAACAAAGGCCTCTTTTCTGGAGGGCAACTGAAGTATCCAATCCCAATTTCGGGATGTTTCTTTAGTAAGGAATCAATTGCTTCGGTTGATTTGGCTTCAGCCAATGTCCTATCCAATCGCTGCATGTCCCATTGAATGGTGGGCGTACTTTGATCCTTGTCAGATTTAGAACACTGCCAAAGAATCAAAGCCAAGAAGACGATTAGCATTCGTTTCATTATCCTAATCGAGCTAATAGTTCTTGCAAGGATTTGATTTTATTTTCAGCATCTGAAAGCTTTTGGCGTTCACGTTCTACCAAATCCGCCCTCGCATTTTGAACGAATTTCTCATTCGCTAATTTAGCTTCCACAGATTTTTTGAAACCCAACAGGTATTCCAATTCCTTGGTAGATTCAGCTTTTAACTCCGCCGGATCTTCGTCGTTTGCCATCGGTACAAAGAATTGATCTGATTTGACAACAAAAGTTTGTGCATCCACAATGGCTTCAGAAACAAACGTAATCGATTCTAGGTTTGCCAATTTTA
>CANGCD010000186.1 GCA_947452215.1 Cytophagaceae bacterium
AAAACACGCAAATAATGCCTGATATCGCCTCTCGGGATGACATCAAAGTTTTTGTGGACGCCTTTTATGGGGGTATGAAATCAGATGATTTGGTGGGGCATATTTTCTTGGATGTGATGCATGTGGATTGGTCCCACCATTTGCCTAAAATGTATGATTTTTGGGAAATGTTATTGTTGGACGGATCTAATTACAAAGGAGCTCCCATGCGACCTCATTTGGAGGTAAATCAAAAAGAACCGCTTACGATGGCCCATTTCGACCGTTGGTTCGAATTGTTTTCTGCCACGCTAGACGCCCATTTTGAAGGTCCTAAGACGGAGGAGGCCAAAACAAAAGCGTGGAACATTGCGCAGACTTGGGCGTATAAATTTCGGCTAATCAATGAGCCGTAGACTTTAGACTTTGGACGAAAGTCTTGAATTCATTTGTAGAGACGCGATACTTCGCGTCTTTTTTGTTTCCCCAGGTTAAAACCTGGGGTTATTAATATTTGATGAGGATTAGTTTTATAGCCCTAGGCTTCAGCCTAGGGATTCCCCAAGTTAAAACCTGCGGTTATGATTTTATATCCTCAGGCTTTAGTCTGAGTGAAGACGCGAGGTATCGCGTCTCTACAAAATTCCCAGCATCCACCGTCCAACGTCCAACGTCTAACGTCCAATGTCAAACGTCTAACGTCCACCCTACAATTTCCAATAAATCTTCTTGCTATCCAGAAAGCTGGCCAATTTGATCACAATAGCTAATGCGACAAATGCGTTGATGACCTGTGCCCAATCCGTGGGAATGTGGCCTAATTTTGAGAGAAAGCCAACAAACACATAAGTGGTTTTGGTGAGCCATTGAGGAACCAAGGTCTCAAAAAAGAGGTAAATGAAAATCGAATTATTGCCCATCGAATTTAAATAGGCCGGTAATTGGAAGCGTGGTTTCTCGTGAATCCAATTCGCATAAAATAAGGCCATCATAAGCGTAACCCAACCCGCAGATGCCACAGTAAAGGATAGCGTTGCAGTTCGCTTGATAATAGGCAAACCGGCTAAATCAAGGCCATAGCCAACAATAATGCCCAATAAGCCTAAGCCGATTAATGTTTTTAATACAGTCCGAGGTGGAGCGGTTCGGTGAATCAATCGGCCAATAAGTGCTCCCCATATGGTATGTGCCGCAGTGGGGATGGCATTCATCGCTATCCAGTGTCCTTGACTTAATTTACCCATCAATAGCATGTCTACATAGGAACCGAAATTCTTGTCGGGTGTATATACTTGATCGTATCCCGGAATATCGGTAAAAACATACAGGGAGTGCGATAATAGCAATAAAAACAAAGATGCAGCTAATTGCAAAGGGATGGAAAATCGCAACAAAGCGAAGGTTACGATGGTCGTAAAAGCGAGTTGGCATAAGACATTCCATAACTCAAATACCATTTCACCGCGGTGCACACAAATTAGAATTATACCAAAAAACAATAATAAAAAGGATCTTTTAAGCACTTTGGGCCATAGTTCGGCATAGGTGGCTCCTTCGTCCATGCGCTTGTACGTCGAAAAATACAGGGCAGAGCCTGCAATCATCATGAAGCCCGGTTGGAATAAATCCAAAAAGTGTAATCCCTCCCAGGAAGCGTGAAAAAATTGCTGAATGACGAAGGAATGCGGTAAAAGGTCTTCGAGTTTGCTGTAAACGCCCGCACTTTCAGCAGCTAAAAGTACGAGAATAAAACCTCGGAAATAATCAACGGCGGGGAAGCGTTTTTTAATCATGGGTTTAGCTTATGACGTTCAAAGGTAAACTATTTTTTTAAATTCAATTTTGTACTTTTGTTTACGAACAAAAAAATATGATTGTATCTACCCCGGGTCGGATCTGCTTGTTTGGAGAACACCAAGATTATTTAGGCTTACCCGTCATCGCTGCTGCGATTTCAAAACGGATTCAGTTGAAAGGCGCCTTTCGTCCTGATAAGATTGTTCATTTTGAATTGCCTGATGTAGGTCAGCAGGAGGAATTTACCTTGGAATTTCCATTGGTCTATACCAAAGAGCGTGATTACTTCAAAAGTGTTTTGAATGTTCTCACGCGCAAGGGACATGTTTTTGAAAAGGGATTGGAGATTGAGGTGCGCGGTAACATTCCCATCAATTCGGGGACCTCAAGTTCATCGGCTTTGCTCGTTTCTTGGGTGGAATTGTTGAATGAAATGTACCAATTAGGTTATTCACAGAAGGAAGTAGGTGAGATAACCTACGAGGCGGAAGTATTGGAATTTACAGAGCCAGGGGGAATGATGGATCAATATTCGACAGCGGTGGGGAATGTGATTTATTTGGCGAGCCGACCGGCTATAGCCATAACGACCTATCAACAGGCTTTAGGAACCTTTGTTTTGGGTGATTCGGGAGAGCCTAAAGATACCTTGGGTATTTTGTCTCGGGTAAAGTTTGGAACTCTGGGAGGCATTCAAAAAATTAAGTCGATTGATGCGGGTTTTGATCTGTCATCGGTAACGCTTGCTGAATGTGAACGATATAAGTATTTATTGACTGAAGATGAATGGATATTATTGTCGGCGAATTTATCGGACCGCGATATTCTTTTACAGGCCAAGAAAATGTTTGAAGGAGAGGAAGCTTGGGACGATGTTCGGCTGGGATCTTTGTTGAATGCGCACCAGGTTAATCTGCGGGAATCAAAGCAAATATCGACAGCCAAGATTGATCGTATGATTGATGCGGCATTACGTGCAGGAGCATTGGGTGCTAAAATTAATGGTTCGGGTGGAGGAGGTTGTATGTTTGCCTATGCTCCCAAAAATCCGGAGGCAGTTGTTGCGGCAATTGAAGACGCGGGAGGTAAAGCCTACATTATCCGAGTGGATGTAGGGACACAAGAAGAAAAAGCAAGTTTATTTTATTAAGATATGAAAAAGAGATTATTGATTTTGGCAGGAGGAATGGCATCGCGGATGAAAAAGGCGATGGCGGAAGGTACGAGTGATTTGGATCCCAATTTGGTCGCACAAGCGAATTCGGTAACGAAGGGAATGATTCAGGTGGGAAAGAATGGAAAGACTTTGATTGATTATCAATTATACAATGCGCATTTGGCTGGCATTGAGGAGGTATTACTTTTGCTACATCCCACGGATACCGTTTCGCAGGAATATTGTGAGTCTTTGATGGCTCAAGATGCTTGTTGGGGATTGAAGATCGTATTTGCTCGCCAACAAATCGCTGCGGATCGGGAGAAGCCAGCTGGAACATCGGATGCAGTTTACCAAGCCTTGATGCAACATGCGGATTGGCAAACGGGTCGGGTGATTGTTTGTAATTCTGACAATTTATATAGCGTCAATGCGTTGAAAACGCTTTGGAATTCACCTGAGCCCAATGCATTAATCTCGTATCATCGCGATAGTTTATTATATCCTGCTGAGCGTATTTCGGCATTTGCTTTGATTCGCACAGATGAGCAAGGGTATTTGTTGGAGATCATTGAAAAACCAACGGCGGAGCAGGCGGCTGAATTGATGGCCAAGATTGGTCGTTTGGGTGTGAGTATGAATGTGTTTGTTTTTGAAGCATCGACATTCTTGCCTTATTTGGCGAAGACGCCTTTTCATCCCGTGCGGAATGAAAAGGAATTACCAACCTCTGTGGTGATGTTTGGAGAAGGCGAGGGACGTGGTTTTTATGCGATTCCTTTAGCCGAGAATGTGCCGGATTTGACTTCGAAGGAGGATATCTTGGTGATGAAGCAATATTTGGAAGATACTTACGGGGATTTTTAATTTAGACTTTAGACATTAGACGTTTGTCAAATCAGCTAATTTTTGTAGAGACGCGATACCTCGCGTCTCTTTTTTTGTTTCTTTTGGCAATCCTTATCGGTTTGCCAACGTTTGAGGCGCTTTTGCGCCAATTCCCCAGACTAAAGTCTGGGGTTATTAAACGACGATTCCTTGGAATTATAGAGACTCGAGGTATCGCGTCTCTTTTTTTGTTTCTTTTGGCAATCCTTATCGGTTTGCCAACGTTTGAGGCGCTTTTGCGCCAATTCCCCAGACTAAAGTCT
>CANGCD010000187.1 GCA_947452215.1 Cytophagaceae bacterium
ATTTACTTCGTATTACACACGGAAGATTCTCGCCCGATCAACGTATTTTCGAAACTGTATGACGATGTAATTAATCCGCATTCTAGCTTTGCTACCGTGATGACTTGTTCACATGCGGACGAAAACTGCCCATTTATCCCGGGTGCGGAGGTTCGAATCCCCGTGCGTTATGAGGATCCAAAAGCCTTTGATGATACGGATCAGGAAGCTACGATGTACGATGAACGCTCTCGGCAGATTGCGAGTGAGATGTTTTATGTGTTTTCGCGTGTCTAGCTTGTATGGTCTCGAACGACCAACCAGCGTCCATCAATTTTCTTGATTAATAACGTAAAATAACCACCCACATCACCGAGGCTAGGTCTTTTGAGATTCCAACGACCCAATACCCAAGCGGTTTGGCCAGCTGTAACATCCACTTCTTGAATGTCAAAGGAAAGTGTTCCCATGGTTTCCCGATTGGGATAACTCGTCTGATAACGCTTCAATGTTGCAGCCCAGCCTTTCGTGACACCTGATTTGCCGATGAACTTTAAGTCTTCACTTTTGGCATAATATTCCATAAATTCTTCAATCTTTCCCTCATTCCAAAGTTTCTCCTGCGTTTGCAGGACAGACTTAATCGCAGAAACATCTTTATTTGTCTGTGCGAAAATAGGAAGGCTCAATAGGACAAAGGCAATAAGTTTCATAGGCTCAATTTTTTTCATAAAGTAAGTAATTTTTTGTCGACACATGTTGGTTTTTCGTATCAAATCCATCGGACAGATTTTTAATTACCGATTATTGTATCATTTTTGTAAAATAATAAATCTATACTTACCATGAAGCAATTTTTACTAGCAATTACGCTAGCATGCACCTCGCTCGCCGCATTCTCGCAAGCACCCGATGAAAATCGTTTTGTTAAATCGGTACTCGTTGATAAACTCGACGAACCAATGGAATTTACCTTCTTACCTGATGGACGTATCGTGTTCGTAGAGCGTAAAGGAGATGTGAAACAGTATGATCCCGCGACAGGAATCACGAAGTCAATCGGTAAAATTGTAACGAACACAAAATACACTAACCGTTTAGGCCAAGTTCGTGAGGCAGAAGAAGGTGTGATGGGGGTTGTTGTTGATCCTAAATTCAAAGAAAATCATTGGTTGTATATCTATTATGCACATCCAAAAGAAACGAAACACGTGTTGGCTCGTATGGAATTGAAGGATGAGGAGTTGTTGATCGACCAACAAAAAATCATATTAGAAGTTCCTACGCAACGCGAAGAATGCTGCCACACAGGTGGAGGTATGGTTTTCGATAAAGCTGGAAATTTATTCTTGACTGTTGGTAACAATACAAGTAACAGCAACTCAGATGGCTACGCGCCTATCGACGAGCGTCCAGGTCAAGCGTATTGGGATGACCAACGTGGTGCTTCGAACACGAACGATTTACGTGGTAAAATCTTACGAATCCACCCAGAAAAGGATGGTTCATACACGATTCCTAAAGGAAATTTATTTGCACCGGGTACACCAAAAACGCGTGCGGAAATCTATACGATGGGTCACCGTAATCCTTGGAGACCAAGTTTAGACTCTAAAACTGGATTTTTGTATTGGGGTGAAGTTGGCCCAGATGCTTCCGTAGATTCTGAAAAAGGTCCTCGCGGCTACGATGAATTTAACCAAGCTAAAGGCCCGGGCTATTACGGCTGGCCTTATTTCATCGGAAATAACCAAGCGTATGCCGATGTAAATTTTGAGACAATGGCCATTGGACCGAAATTCAATCCAGCCGCTCCAGTGAATGAATCACCTAACAACACAGGTTTACGCGAATTGCCACCAGCTACCAAAGCAATGATTTGGTATCCATACGGTACTTCCGAAGAATTTCCGTTGGTGGGTTCGTCAGGACGTTCGGCAACAGGTGGACCGGTATTTCGTTCATCTGATTTTCCAGGTGCGAAGCGCGTATTCCCTTCGTATTATGAAGGCAAATGGTTAATCGTGGAATTTATGCGCGGTTGGATCATGGCTGTTACTTTAGACGAAAATGGAAATTATAAGTCGATGGAGCGCTTTATGCCAAACACGACTTTTGGATCAGCAATCGATATGGATTTCAGTCCAGAAGGAGATTTATATGTATTGGAATATGGCTCGGCTTGGTTCAGAGGTAACGAAAATGCCCGTTTGGTAAAGATTGAATACCAGGGTGGAAATCGTAAGCCGGAAGTTGTTGCATCTGCTGCAAGTAAAGCAGGAGCTGCTCCATTCACAACAACCTTAACATCAGATGGAACGAAAGATGCCGATGGCGATAAATTAACCTATACATGGACGGTAAAAAAAGCCGGTAAGTTTGTGAAAAATCTATCAGGAGAAAAAGCCATGTTGAGCTTGAAGGAAGCGGGTAAATATGCCGTAACCTTGAAAGCAACAGATTCAAAAGGAGCTAGTAATACAGCAGCCTTGGAAATCTTGGTAGGTAACGAGGCGCCGGTTGTTGATATCGATTTCGAAGGTGCTAATAAATCATTCTATTTTGCGGATTCAGCACCTAAATACAAGGTGAAGGTTAGCGATAAAGAAGATGGGGAATTGGAAAAAGGCATCGCACCGGAATCCGTTGCTGCTACGTTGGATTACATTCCATTTGGATATGATCCGATTGAAATGTCACAAAGCCACCGCAAGGCCGATTCAGATTTATTTGCCTCTGCAGGTTTACGTTTGATTAATAAAAGCGATTGTAAGTCTTGTCACCAATTGAACGTACGTTCTGTGGGACCTAGCTACAATGAGGTGTCTGTGAAATACAAAGGTCAAAATGTCATCGATCAATTAGCCGATAAGGTTATTGCAGGTGGAATGGGTGTTTGGGGCGAACATGCGATGTCGGCTCACCCTGCTATTTCGAAAGCAGATGCGAAGCAAATGGTATCCTATATCATGAGCCTAAGCGAGCCGAAAGCGTCGAATAAAATTGCCTTGAAAGGGGAGTTAGCCCTAGTGAAACCGGAAGGACAGAAATCATCAAAAGGTGTATTCGTTGTTCGTGCAACGTATGTGGATAAGGGTAACAAGAAAATCGCTCCAGTTCAATCTGAGAAATGGGTGTTTTTACGTGCACCCCAATTGGATGTTGAGAAAGCGGATGTAACGAAGGGTATTTTACAATTGATTACACCAGGTCGTTCTACGAACATGGTGGGTCAAAATCCACACTTAGGTTATAAAGGATTAGACTTAACGGGTATTTCAACAATTGAAATTGCAGCTTCAGCGCAAGCGCGTACGAATGCGGCGGGTGGTGTGATTGAAATTCACTTGGATTCGCCTTCAGGACCGGTAATCGGGAAAACGAATCCTATTGAGGTATCTCAAGGTGGTTTTGGTGGTCCACCGGCAGCAGCAGCTACAGGCAAAGGTGCTCCATTGGGAACACCAGCAGCTGCAGCTACAGCAGCACCTGCGGCTGCACCTGCAGCGGGAGGTGCTCCGGCCCAACAAGCTCCTCGTCGACCAGGAGGCGCAGCGGCACAAAAAGTAGCTATTCAAGCAACTGCGGGAGAACATGATGTGTATTTTGTCGCAGTAAATCCAAAGGCAACTGAGCAACAAATCGTTGTGCAGATCCAAGGAATTGAAATGAAAAAATAAGGTTCAGTAAAGTAGTTAGAGGGCTTACTTGTCTTTGTGATAAGTAAGCCCTTTTTTATGCGATATACTTTTGTTTTCCTACTGATTTCTTCGAGCCTCTTCGCTCAAAAAAATATTACAGCAGCATCCGATGCAACGGCTCCCTTGCATGCCTTGCAACCGGATTATCCGACACACTATGGCGCAGCTTCGGTGCAAGAAGTCCAAACCGTATTGGATCGCGTTTTCAATTATTTAGAAGTTGCAACACCTAATCAATTTGTCAATAAATCAACAGGTGCAGTTTGGTCGCAAGGACAGCCCTTCGATGA
>CANGCD010000188.1 GCA_947452215.1 Cytophagaceae bacterium
GCCTCTTTTACGGGCTCTAAGGCATAATCTGTCACCTCTTGAACAAAACAACCTTGTCGGTTCACCAAAGGCACATCCTTCCCGTTTGCATCTTGGACGAAGATGGCGGGAATGTTATTTTGTTGGGCTACCCGAAAGTCATCCGCACCAAAGGTAGGCGCCGTATGCACAATTCCCGTTCCATCTTCCGTCGTCACGAAATCTCCTAAAATCACGCGGAAAGCAGGACTTGATGGCTGAACATAAGGCATCAATTGTACATATTCCACGCCTTCGATATCCGAACCTTTGAATGTATCAACGATAACATAGGGAATCGCACTAGGCTTTTTCTCAGCAGCCACATAGGCATCAAAATCCCCATTTTCTGCGGCAGCTTGGAAATAATTCTTAACCAAATCTTTGGCTAAAACCACGTGTACCGGCAAATAGGTATACGGGTTAAAGGTCTTCACTAAAACATATTGGATATTCTTGCCAGCCGTTAAAGCGGAATTGGACGGTAAAGTCCAAGGCGTCGTCGTCCAAGCCAAGATATAAACTGGCTCCCCTCCTGATTTTTCAAATAAAAAGGCTGATTTCGCCGTGTTTTTTGCCTCAAATTGAGCGGTCAAGGACGTATCCTTCACATCGCGGTAACAACCTGGCTGGTTTAATTCGTGTGATGACAAACCTGTTCCTGCCGCAGGGGAATAAGGTTGAATGGTATACCCTTTGTATAAAAGTCCTTTATCGTATAAGCGCTTTAACAGATTCCAAACACTCTCAATGTATGGGGTTTGATAAGTCACATAGGGATTCTCCAAATCCACCCAATAACCCATTTTTTCCGTCAAATCATTCCACTGATCCGTGAATTTCATGACGGTTTCCCGGCATTTTTGATTGTATTCTTCTACAGAAATCGATTTGCCGATGTCCTCTTTGGTGATGCCTAATTCTTTCTCAACTTGCAATTCAACGGGTAGGCCGTGGGTATCCCAACCACCCTTACGTTTCACTTGTTTACCCTTTAAGGTCTGGTACCGACAGAAAATATCCTTAATCGTACGCGCCATCACGTGGTGAATACCCGGTGTACCGTTTGCCGAAGGAGGACCTTCGAAAAAAGTAAAGCTTGGATTCCCCTCACGGGATGAAATCGATTGGTCGAAAATTTGATTCTCTTTCCAGAAATTTAGCACCTCGTCCGCTACAGCAGCATAATCTAAATTTTTGTATTCCTTAAAGGCCACAGTCTTGTTGTTTTTTATGAAATAATCGGCAAAATTGAAGCAAAAATAAGAAAAAATACCGAAAAATTAAGGCCAAAGCCATGAACAAATCACGCCTTCGACAGCTTGCATTAGCCCGACGCAAAAATGTGTCGGCACGCATCTTTGCGTTGTTGAACGAGTCGGCCCAACAAGAATTCATGGATTTCATCACGAGCTTTCAAAAGCCTCGCGTAATCATGAGCTTTCAGCCGATTGTGGAGCGAAAAGAAGTTCAGATGGAGGCGATTCATCAAACACTTTGGTCGCTTGGGCACAAACTTTGTTTTCCGCGTGTGGAAGATGAAGATTCGATGTTGGCCTACCTCATGCAAAAGGAAGACACTTTCATCACATCGGCCTGGGGAATTCAGGAACCGAATCCCTTAACCCAGGCAATAATATCTGCAACGGACATCGACCTTATCATCATTCCCCTGTTGGCCTTCGATTCAAAAGGCAACCGCGTGGGCTATGGGAAGGGATTTTACGACCGTTTTCTCATGAATTGTAGGCCGGATGCAATCAAAATAGGCATCTGTTTAGACGAGGCGGTTCAGCGGATTGATGATGTGGAGTCGCATGACATTCCATTGGACCTTTGCATCACCCCCACAGGTATCCACCTATTCGATGGATTTAATCAAAAAAATCCTTTTGATTCAGAATTTAAGCCCTAATTTTGCAAGCTAATTAACCCGTTTGCTTTGTGAAAATCAGGCAATTACTCTTGATGGTATTCTGTTGCGCTTCCTCTTCCTTGATGGGCCAGCAAGCCGCTCGTGAGCCGTTGTATCCGATTGAGCAAATCCAACAAGGTTTTAGTAATAAGTTCGTTTACAAGCGGCAGGTGATTGAAAATCCTTTGGCACTGCAGATTCCTTTGTTGGAGGCTAAAGACCCGGAGGTAAGTTTGGAATTCAATACCTTTAAACGCCAGCGTAAACTTATGACCTGGATATCCAGTGCGGGCCTAGGTGTTTCATTTTATTCGCTGTTAAACCCGGGTCATGTGACGGATGGGTTTTATTTGTCGGCGATTGGAACTGCGGCATTGGTCAATGTTTATGTGGGAACTGTCAGTATGCGACACCTAAAACGTGCTTTAACAAAGTACAATAGTTTAGTGGGCGAAGAACCCAAAATAAGTTTTGAAGTAAAATCGCATGGTTCGCAAGGTGCGTCTTTGGGATTACATTGGAAGTATAATTTTTAATTAATATAAACATGAAAGTTGCTGTTGTAGGCGCCACAGGATTGGTTGGCGGCGAAATCTTGAAAGTATTAGCGGAAAGAAATTTTCCTGTCACAGAAATTATCCCGGTAGCGTCTGAGCGCTCCATCGGCAAAAAGATTGCTTTCAAAGGAAAGGAATTCGAAGTGGTAGGTTATGAAACAGCAATCTCGATGAAACCTAACGTGGCTATTTTTTCTGCAGGTGGCGGTACATCTTTGGAAATGGCTCCTAAGTTTGCTGCAGCTGGAATTACCGTTGTCGATAACTCTTCAGCATGGCGCATGGACCCTACGAAAAAATTAGTTGTTCCGGAAATCAATGCAAGCACATTAACGCCAGCAGATAAAATTATCGCGAATCCAAACTGCTCAACCATTCAAATGGTTGTCGTGATGAATCCATTGCACAAGAAATATAAAATCAAGCGTGTGGTTGTTTCTACATACCAGTCGGTGACGGGAACAGGGAAAGCTGCGGTTGACCAATTGTTCGATGAGCGTGCGGGAAAAACAGATTACAACAAAGTATATCCCCATAAAATCGACTTGAACGTATTGCCACACATTGATTCATTCTTGGACAATGGCTATACAAAAGAAGAGATGAAAATGATCTTGGAAACCAAGAAAATCATGATGGATGACTCGATTCAGGTGACGGCAACTACGGTTCGTATTCCCACAATCGGGGGTCACTCAGAATCTGTGAACATTGAATTCGAAAATGATTTCGATTTAGCGGAGGTTCGTGCTATTTTAGAAAAAGAAGAAGGCATCATCGTACAAGACGATCCGAAGAATTTTGTTTATCCGATGCCAATCACGGCACACGGAAAAGATGAGGTATTCGTGGGCCGTATTCGTCGGGATGAGACGCAAAAGAATACTTTGAACTTATGGATTGTCGCGGATAACTTGCGTAAAGGAGCTGCAACGAATGCAGTCCAAATTGCGGAATACCTCGCGGCTCACAACTTAATTTAATGAGAAGGCCGGTGATACCGGCCTTTTTTATGCCATGACAAGACTTAGTGTAAATATCAACAAGATTGCCACCCTACGTAATTCACGTGGCGGTAATAATCCCGATGTCATTCAGGTGGCCTTGGATTGCGAGCGCTTTGGAGCGGAGGGCATTACGGTGCATCCACGTCCAGATGAACGCCATATTCGCTATGCGGATGTGCGGGCTTTAAAAGAAGTTGTCACGACGGAATTCAACATTGAGGGCAATCCCATGGAACCATCTTTCATCGAATTGGTGATGGAAGTACGACCAGAACAGGTGACCCTAGTTCCCGATGCATTGGGCCAAATTACCTCAAATCACGGTTGGGATACCATCCAGCACCAAGGTTTATTGCAGGCATTGATTGCGCAATTTAAAGAAGCTGGCATACGTACCTCAATCTTCGTAGATCCTGTACTTGAAA
>CANGCD010000189.1 GCA_947452215.1 Cytophagaceae bacterium
ATTTACGAGCCTACCCAAGCGACGGAAGCCTTTATTTTGGCGAATGCCAAAAACATCACGGAACTGAAAGCATTTTTAAACGCTAATCTTCCGGAGGCTACGCAATGCCAACTCATTGGATTGATTGCCAAACAAGATGAAAGCATCTTGCTTGCCCAATATCCGAAAGCGAAACCACAGGTTACGGCATTTATTTTAAAACAATTATTGGCCAAACCGCGTACAAACATCGCAATCAAATCCTGGGATGCGGCGCATCAAAAAGCCTTCATCGCAGCAGTTGGGACTTTTAAAGCCGCCTGGGCCTTGCCACTCATTCAAAATTCGAATTTCAAAACAGAGCAGCTTATCGCTCAATTGCAAGTTCAAGGGGTTAAGGCATTACCAGCTGTTTGGGACTTGTTGAAAACGAACCAAGTGGATGCTCAAAAAATTGCCAATTTCACAACAACTTTGTCGGCAAACGCATTCCTGAAAACGCAGCTCGACAAGTACGATCAAGCAAGCATCGCACAAAAAACGGTATTATTGACGTATGGCAGTGGCCGACAATGGCCTGAGGTGAAAACCTTGGTTTGGCGCGCTGTACAATCGAATCACCCCGAAAGGTCTGCGGGTTTTGAAGCCTTAGCTAAATGGGTTGATTTAAGTGATTTTGATTTGATTGCAGAGAAATTGTCGATTGCCCAAATGCCGTCGGAAATTAAGGCATTACAAAATTGCTTGACCCAATTGATTAAATTGGACGGTACACGAAATAGTAAAATCACAGCCTTTGCTTTGGCTGCAAGTCAAAAAGCAAATTGGGTACCCTTCGTACAAGAAGTTGCAAATTTAGGTTGGTTGTATGAACTGGCTAAAAAAGATGAAGATGCACTGAGAGCTTTTGTTCGAATTAATGGAAAGAATTCCAGTACAGACCAACAAGTTTTACGTTACCGGAATGCTTTAAATTTGACCCAAAACCTTGATACACGCGAGCAGATTTATCGAGGCTTAGCAAAATGCAACTCATTGGGAGCGATGCGTACATTGTATTTGGGGTTAAAAGAACCCAATATCAAGCAAATTGCCGTGGATGGATTAGCTTCAATATATGTTGCAAATCCTGAATTTCAAGGTCAAATGACGAAGGAATGGGCTTTGGGAAATCAGTGGCAAATTACGGATGCAGCTATTCGCGATCAAGTCATGAAAAGCAACCCTGGTCGTGGTTTCTATACGATGTACAATGGAACCGATTTGCGCGGTTGGAAAGGTTTAGTCGATAATCCGGTTAAACGCAGAAAGACGTCGGCAGACACATTGGCCATGAAACAAATCAAAGCGGATTCAATTATGCGCAAAGGCTGGTTGGCTCAAGGGGAGGAGCTACACTTCACCGGACACGGCGATAATTTATGTTCGGTCAAAGATTACCAAGATTTTGATTTGTACATCGATTGGAAAATTGAAAAAGATGGCGACGCAGGATTGTATTTACGAGGTTCGCCTCAAGTTCAAATTTGGGACATAGCCCGTACAAATGTGGGTGCGCAAGTGGGATCTGGAGGTTTGTATAACAACCAAATCAATGCCAAGAACCCGACGAAAGTTGCCGATAATCCTGTGGGGGAATGGAATACATTCCGAATCACCATGCGTGGCGAACGCGTGACGGTGTATTTGAATGGCGAATTAGTGGTGGATAATGTGATTTTGGAAAACTATTGGGATCGTAAAATTCCGATTTTCATCAAAGATGCGATTGAATTACAGGCCCATGGGAACCACATCGTGTACCGCAATATTTATGTAAAAGAATTGACCCCTCAACCCACTTATAAACCAGACGAAATAGGTTTTGAGCCACTTTTTGATGGATCTTCTTTGTTCAATTGGACAGGAAATACGACGGATTACGTACCTGTCAAAGGTGAATTGGTTGTGGATCCGAAGCGTGGTGGCAAAGGGAATTTATATACGAAAAAAGAATACGGTGATTTTCACATGAAATTTGAATTTCAGTTGACACCTGGAGCGAACAATGGTTTGGGTATCCGAACACCCTTGGAAGGCGATGCTGCTTACGTGGGTATGGAATTGCAGATTTTGGATAATACCTCTCCAATGTATGCTAAATTGCAACCCTATCAATACCATGGTTCGGTGTATGGGATTATCCCGGCGAAACAAGGATTCTTGAAACCCGTGGGGGAGTGGAATGAGGAAGAAGTCATCGCAGAAGGGAATCACATTAAGGTTATTTTGAATGGCGAAGTCATTACAGATGGCGACATTGTTCAGGCCATTAAAGACGGAACACCGGATCACAAAGAACATCCGGGTTTGTTAAACAAAACAGGACATATTGGGTTCTTAGGTCATGGGTCTCCCTTGAAATTCCGGAACCTGCGAATCAAAGAAATCACTAAAAAGAAGAAATAGTCATGGCAATTACATTGACAATTAATCGAAAAAAAGTAATCTTGGATATCGATTCCAACACGCCCTTGTTGTGGGCATTACGAGATCATGTAGGTCTTTTAGGTACCAAATTTGGGTGCGGAATTGCCCAATGCGGCGCTTGTACCGTTTGGGTAAATGGCGAACCGATGCGTTCTTGTGTGTTGCCCATTTCAGCCGTTGGAAATGCGCAAATCACGACAATCGAAGGTTTGGATCCTGCGGGAAAACATCCGATTCAAGAAGCATGGGACGAACTTGACGTGGCTCAATGTGGCTATTGCCAAGCAGGTCAAATCATGACTGCTGCAGCTTTATTAAAGAAAAACCCGCATCCTTCGAAACAAGAGGTTGTCGACGGCATGGCCGGAAATATTTGTCGGTGCGGCACCTACCACCGTATTCAAGAAGCCGTTTTGTTAGCCTCTAAAAAAGCCAAAAAATGAAAACGACACGGAGAAATTTTATACAACAAACTGCACTTTTTACGAGTGTATTTACGCTGGGATTCGATTGGTTTGAATCCAAAGGAGCAGCCATGGCCATTGCCAATGAGCCAGGCCGATTTAATGCCTTTTTAAGCATTGATGCCTTAGGTAAAATTCGTTTATACTCTCCAAATCCGGAAATCGGTCAAGGGATTAAAACGGCTTTTCCGGTTGTCGTGGCGGAGGAATTAGATGTGGATTGGAAGCAAGTCGAAGTTTTGCAAGCGAATTTAGATACGCAAAATTTTGAACGCCAATTGACCGGTGGTTCAGGCGCCTTGAAACACTCTTGGGAGCGTTTACGTAAAGCAGGAGCGAGTGTTCGTCAAATGATGGTGCAAGCGGCAGCGAATCAATGGAAAGTGGATGCGGGTGTTTGTAAAACCGCTAAAGGATTTGTTTTGGGTCCTTCAGGTCAAAAGGCTTCTTATGGTTCTTTGGCGGCTGAGGCAGCTAAATTACCAGTACCTGCAACAGTGACGTATAAAGACCGCAAGGATTATCAAATCATCGGTACGCGCGTTCGTGGGGTAGACAACAAATCCATTGTAACAGGGAAACCTGTTTTTGGGATTGATGTTCGTAAGCCGGGGATGGTGTTTGCACAGATTGTTCGACCGCCATTTGGCGCGACCTTAAAATCATTCTCCGCGGATGATGTGAAGAAAATGCCGGGAATCATCGACGTGGTTTCCTTTAAAAATAAAGTAGCGATTGTCGGTACAAGTACATATGAAATTATGCAGGCTCGTCAAAATTTGACTTGTGCATATACTTCCGAAGCCGCATTAGAAAGCAATGATACGCATCAAGCCTGGTTTGATGCTGGGATGAAAACGGACAAAGCTACAGTCCAACGGAAGGATGGTGATTTTGCCAAGGCTATTTCTGAAGCCACAAAGGTTATTGAGGCTACGTATGAATGTCCATTCATTTCACATAGCCCCATGGAGCCG
>CANGCD010000190.1 GCA_947452215.1 Cytophagaceae bacterium
CAAGAATCCGGATTGCGGACTGAATAAATTATTCGGTTGGCAGTTATGCGGGTCACTTAATACCTGTAAATCAAAGCTGTGTACGATTTGATTTGGCGCAATTTCATGAGCAGCTAATGCCGTTTGCATAGATTGTAATGCCTCGATGCCAAAGCCTTGGTTAACGCCTAATTTCTGTAAAGACAACGCTGTTTCATAAGGATCCATGTACGCCAGCGCAATGCCCAACATCACGATGAGGATGAAAAGCGATCCCACCAAAGTGTAAATGAAAAACTTTAAGGACGCATAGTTCCGGCGCGGACCTCCCCAAATTCCGATTAAGAAATACATCGGCAATAACATGAATTCAAAGAAAACGTAAAACAAGAACATGTCGCGCGCTAAAAAACAACCCATCAACGACGCGTTCAATAAGAGTACCAAGCCGTAATAACCTTCGATTTTCTCATGGATATCTTGCGAATTCCATAAAGCGACAAAGCTCACTAGACCAGTTAGCATGATCAAACCGATGCTTAATCCATCCACACCCAATGAATATTTGGATACAAATTGGCCAAGACTTCCCAGGTTTAAGTGAATCCAATCTTGCGACTCGGCCAACTGAAATCCTGCCTGCGAAGGGTCAAAAACCAAAGCGATTTTTGCCAAGACGAGCAATTGAATTCCGATGACGGCGATGGCCACAAGCCGACTGTACGTCGCACCTAATTTCCCGAATCCCACGATGAGGGAGGCGAGCAATGGCAATAGAATGATGTATGATAAGTTTCCCATTAATACAAAAGGTAAATTAGGATGAAAACCAAAGTGAAGAATACCCAGAACCAATAGCGATGCAATTGTGCCGATTGCCAAGTTCGCAAACGCGCGCCTAAGCCTCGGCTGATGGATGCGATCAGACTAACGGAACCATCTACGAGATGTTTGTCGGTCCAGGCACTCAGGTGGGCAATGATTACGTGTAATTCCGTGAATTTCACGACGATTCGGTCGATGATCCGTGCATCGAATCGCTGCATTTGTTGGCCGATATACCAAGCCAATCGATAAGCTGATGGCCAAATAAATCCAAGAAACTGATAATTTGATTGTGGAACCCAGCGGCGTGTCAGGTAGGTAATTCCTAATCCGAGGATCCAAGAACCTGCCGTGATGCCCAACCAAAATCCAGGTATGTGATAATTGTCAATGTGGAAAAAGGATAGGAATACCGATTGATGTGCGTCCATCGGATTCAAGGATATCCAGAAAAATAAGCTCAAGAAAATCAGTAAGCTAATCGGTATCACTTGCAACCATTCCGTGTGCGATTTTTCGAGTGTATGCCCACCTCGGTTTTGGCCTAAGAAAATCAAATAGATTTGTCGGCACATATACGTCGCCGTCAACACCATGCCTAGCGCCAAGGCACCTAAAAGCACAAGATAATAATTTGTATAAGCACTATGCTGCGCCGAATCCCACAAGAAACCTGCGATGTTTTCCTTGCTGTAAAATCCACTCGTGAAGGGAATTCCCAACATCCCCGCGCCAAAAATCAGATAAGCAACAAAGCTCAGCGGCAATTGTTTTCGCAAGCCACCCATGTGATGAAGACTTTGTGCATCTGCATGATGCGTCGCTTTTTGGTGGTGCAAATAATGAATTACCGATCCGGCAGTTAGGAAAAGTCCCGCCTTGAAAATACCGTGTGCGTAGAGGTGGAATAAGGAGGCGCTAGAACCCATCCCCATCCACATTAACCCTAATTGGGAAATGGTTGAATAGGCCAAAGCCTTTTTGATGTCGTTTTGAAATAGGGCAAAAAACGCACCTGATACGAGTGAAATCGCACCAATCACACCCATGAATAAATGCGCTTCCTCCCCGATGAACGGGAAAACGCGAATGCCCACAAATACTCCGGCCGCAACCATTGTAGCTGCATGAATTAATGCGGATGCCGGTGTAGGTCCCTCCATCGCATCGGGCAACCAGGACATCAAGGGAAATTGCGCCGATTTGCCGATTCCTCCTACGATTACCGCAATGCCGATGAACGCAGGAGCGTTGCCGTGCATACCCGAAAAAACGCTTGTTCCAAAGTAATTAGCAAGGCCAATTAATCCAAAGAGTAAGGCGATATCGCCGATTCGATTTAAAAGAAATGCTTTTTTTGCTGCTTTGATTGGCGCTTCTTTTTGATGCCAAAAGCTAATTAACAGATAGGAGCAAGCACCTACTAATTCCCAGGCGCCGTAAAAGATATAGATTTGGTCGGTGAGCACAAGGAGTGTCATGGACCCGATAAATACATGTAAAAAGCTGTAATATCGCCCTATATTGGCGTCTTCAGCGAGGTAAGATTTCGAGAAAATTTGGACGAATAAGGCAACAATACTGACCAATAAAAGCAATAATTGTGCGGATTTTGTTACCCAAAAACTAGCCGCAATTGCCTTGCCACCCAGGTCGAACCAAGGGTAGCTCGTGATGTTCTCGGGCATGTGGCCCACTTTGAATGCGAGGTAGGTAAATATCCCCGCCAATACGATGGAGGAATTGACTTGGATTTTTTTAGGGAGCAATGCAACGAGCCCGGCGGAAAGCCAAGGCAGGATGAGCAGCGCTAAAAAAATCGTTTGTATTGGCATAAAAGCGTTTAAGGTAGCAAAGATAAAATAATCTACTGATTTTGTAGGGAATCAGGGGCAATTATCCGCCTGAAACCGGCGGAATCAAGGCGATTTCCATGCGTTCTTCGATGATGAAATCGGGTTTTGGGAAATGGTGGTCGGCCGCTAAGCGCAACGAAGGCAAATTGTTAAGTTCAGGAAATTTGTTTTTCGTGAGGCTTAAAAGCGTTTCGGCATCCACGAGCTCCTGCGTTTCGATGCTTATTTCATCTTTTTTTAAAAGATCGCGGCAAATGCCAAACAGAAGCAGGGTATAGGTGGCCATATTTTTCGTAATTTGCGAGACTAATGTATAAAGATAATCAACTCTTGGATAATCACGGTCGGCCGATGACGTATTTACGTCTCGCCGTGACGGATCGTTGCAATTTGCGATGTTCGTATTGCATGCCGGCGGAGGGGATTGTCTACATGCCTGAACGAGAATTGTTGACCTGGACAGAGATGTCGCGGGTAGTGCGGGTGATGCATGGCATGGGAATCAACAAGGTAAGAATCACGGGAGGAGAGCCTTTTGTTCGGAATGGCTTGATGGATTTTCTAACGGAGATCACGGCTTTGCCGGGCTTGGAGGTATGTTTGACGAGTAATGGGGTATTGATCGGGGAGTATATCGATCAATTAAAGTCCTTGGGCATTCGCTCGGTGAATTTGAGTTTGGATGCTTTGGATTGCGATCGATTTAAGCAGATAACCCGTCGGGATGATTACGAAGTCGTTTTTCAAAACTTATTGCGCTTGGTGGCTGAGGGATTTGAGGTAAAAATCAATGCCGTGGTGATGAAGGGTCAGAATGAGCAAGATATATTGGCTTTGGCAGCTTTGACAAAAGACCTGCCCGTTTCGGTGCGGTACATTGAGGAGATGCCATTTAATGGTTCGGGCTTGGTGGAAGGAACCTTGTTTTGGAACCATGAGCGGATTTTGAAGGAATTGAAAACCGTGTATCCGGATATGAAATCGGTGCTGATGCGTGGAGGCGAAACGGCGAATCGTTACGAAATTCCGGGTCATTTGGGAGATGTAGGTATTATCGCTGCCTTTTCTCGGACCTTTTGTGGGACTTGTAATCGGGTTCGTTTAACGGCCAAAGGGCAGGTGAAAACCTGTTTATACGATGATGGCGTTTTTGATTTGAAAGCGTATCTTCGCAAGGGAATATCGGATGAGGAGTTGCGAGATGTATTGTTGGGATTATACCAAAAG
>CANGCD010000191.1 GCA_947452215.1 Cytophagaceae bacterium
GTTAAAACAAATGGAGGACAAGGTTTTGCTAGAAACTATGCATTTGAACGCGCTAAAGGTGATTTTTTTGTCATCTTAGATTCGGATGCCTTGATTGAACCCGATTATTTACAAGCTGTTTACAACGGCATAAACAAAGATGGATTAGATCTTTTTGGTGGACCTGACCAAGATCACCCTAGTTTTACACCCGTCCAAAAAGCT
This sequence comes from Cytophagaceae bacterium, assembly GCA_947452215.1. Taxonomy (GTDB): domain Bacteria; phylum Bacteroidota; class Bacteroidia; order Cytophagales; family Spirosomataceae; genus Aquirufa. Next base: position 205 of record CANGCD010000191.1, read on the forward strand.
ATCAGTTTTGCGATGACAAGTCTCTTTACAACAGGAGGAATACGTGGTAAAGCGAAGAATGTAGGTGGCCAATTTCATCCACGCAGTTTCAATATGGGAATTTCCCGGAAAGTTTGGGAGGCTACGCAAGGTTTTAAGATTACCCGAATGGGTGAAGATATCGAATTTAGTATTCGATGTATTTCCCTGGGCTTTAAATCAGGCTTAATACCGGAAGCCTTTATTTATCACAAACGCAGAACGAGCTTCAAACAATTTTACAAGCAGATTCATTTTTTTGGTCGGGCCCGAATCAATATATCAAGATTCTTCCCTGAAGAGCTAAAATGGGTCCATTTCTTCCCTGCTTGCTATTTCATATATTTCTGGAATACAATCTTGTTGAATATCCTTTTACCTGCAATTGGAAATGTATTGTTCTTGGGACTCTTTGTTTATTGGTTAGTCATCTTCGCCGATGCATTAACCAAAACAAAAAGCCTAAAAGTAAGTCTTTTAGGCTTGGTCGCCGCGAATATTCAATTATTAGCCTATGGGCAGGGATTTATAGAAGAAGGAATGAAAAAGATTACCAATACTTCGCAGGAATAAGGTAATTCTGTACATAGTCTTTCACTCCATCCTCAAGTGTATAGAAAGGCTTTTCATATCCAATTGAAATCAATTTACGCATATTCGCTTCTGTAAAGTATTGGTACTTATCCCGAATATCCAAAGGAGTATCTATGTAATTGATATCAACATGCTTACCCATAGCAGTAAAAGTAGATTTACCTAAATCATTAAAAGAACGTGCAATACCCGTTCCAAGATTATAGATTCCTGAATTTTTACGATGCTCCATCAAGAAGAGGCAAACGGATACCAAATCTTTCACATAAATAAAATCACGCATTTGTTCTCCATCAGCATAATCAGGGCGGTGTGATTTGAATAATCGCAAACTTTCTGTTTCATTAATTTGACGGAAAGCATGCCAAATCACGGATGCCATCCGACTTTTATGGTATTCGTTCGGACCATAAACATTAAAGAATTTTAAACCCGCCCAAAAGAATGGTCTCTTTTCCTGTGCTAAGGCCCAAATATCAAAGTCATTTTTAGAATCACCATAGGGGTTCAAAGGCTTTAATTGAGGTATCAAGTCCTCATTATCGTCGTAACCTAATTCGCCTAGCCCATATGTTGCGGCAGAAGACGCATATACCAATGGTATTTGATAATCGATGCATTTATTCCAAAGCATTTTAGAATACTCAACATTCAACTCATCGAAAATAGCTGTATTAAATTCTGTGGTATCTGTCCTAGCTCCAATGTGAAAACAAAATTCAACTTCCCGGTAATTCTCATCTAACCATGAGGCCAAAAGTGTCCGCTCAACACGTTCCATAATCTTCTTTCCATCCAAGTTTTTATTTTTCTCAGGGAATGAAAAATCATCCACGGCAATAATGTAATTAAAGTTCAATTCGTTTAATCGCGCGATTAAACAACTTCCAATAAATCCCGCGGCTCCGGTAACAATAATCATAATAAAGCTATTTAAACAACAAATTTACGCATATTCTGATTAGCTTTTGTACCTTTGTCAAATATTTGGATAGTCTGCTAATGTTTTCCCAGGCATCCTTCACAAAAACTGAAAACAATGGTCTACGTAATCCGTAAAGAACATTTCAATGCCGCTCACCGGCTCTTTAATCCAGCTTGGTCTGAAGAAAAAAATCATGAAGTATTTGGCTTATGCGCAAACAACAATTGGCATGGGCATAATTTTGAGCTAATCGTCACCGTAAAAGGCATTCCAGATCCAGATACAGGATTTGTCTTTGATCTAAAAACGCTTGGTGATTTAATTAAAAAGGAAATAATTGATAAAGTCGATCACAAAAACCTAAATTTAGACGTCGATTTCATGGAGGGTAAGTTGGCGAGTTGTGAAATTCTAATCATGGAATTTTGGAAGATTTTAGCTCCACAAATTAGAGAATACTCTAAAACTGCCGTATTGCACAAATTGCATTTGATTGAAACTAATAAAAACTCCGTGGAATACTTCGGGGAATAATACATGAAATATTTTATTCTAGCAGGAGAAAAGTCAGGCGATTTACACGGATCCAATTTAATCCGTGAAATAAAACAGATAGATTCTCAGGCAGAAATAAAAGCATGGGGTGGAGATGGGATGCAAGCAGAAGGCGCCGATATCTTAATACACCACAAAGAGTTAGCCATCATGGGGCTTCTGGGTGTATTACAAAATATCCAACGACTAAAAGGTTTATTTTTGAAATTCGGAAACCACATCGAAGCATTTAAACCGGATACCATCATATTTATTGATTACGGGGGATTCAACCTGAAAGCTGCCAGAATAGCTAAAACAAAAGGATTTCACACGCAATTCTATATTGCACCGAAGGTGTGGGCTTGGAACAAAGGACGAATTGAAGACATCAAAAAATGGATAGATGAATTATATGTTATTTTTCCATTTGAACTTTCATTATTTAGCGATAGAGGAATAAAAACGCATTACGTAGGAAATCCATTGCAAGATGCGGTCTCTCAATTTATACCCTCCAAAGAATTTATAGACGATAATAAACTAAAACATCCATTTGTCGCATTATTAGCAGGTAGTAGAAAACAAGAAATCAAAAGTGCGTTACCTGTTTTTGCACATTTAGCTGCCGAAAATCCTGAAATTAATTTTGTGATTGCCGGTATATCAGAATGGAGAGAATTATATGACCACTACCCTATCCGTGTTTTGTATGATCAAACCTATGACCTTTTAAGTCATGCAAAAGCGGCGGTAGTAACATCAGGAACAGCAACGCTAGAAACCGGATTATTTAAAATTCCTCAGGTAGTAGTGTATAAAACAGATTGGTTATTCTACTCTTTAGCCAAGTTATTGGTTAAAATCAAGTATATATCGCTTGTGAATATTATCCTCGACAAATTAGCAGTACCGGAACTCATACAGGTACAATTTACAAGCCAACATATTCAATTACGTTTGAATAAGCTTTTGGATGAAGGTTCAAAAGAAAGAAATGATCAATTAGCTGACTATGAAAACCTAGCCGAATTAATTGGACCATCAGGAGCATCTAAGAAAACTGCAGCATTAATCATTCAAGCAGCTCAATCTGCTAAGTAATTCTTTATCCAAGTTTTCTGGACACCGGGTATAGAAGCATAATACTTAGCTATTTCTTTCTTATCCGTTTCAAAATCTCCCGTTGGGTAATAAGGATCCCGAACTTTGATTTCTTTATTGACATAATCAAAACCGATCATCATGATGGGAACTTGCGCTTGAACTGCTATATGATAAAAACCGGTCTTCAATTTGTCCACATCCTTACGAGTACCTTCAGGAGCTAAAACCGCATGAAAAGTATCTTTGCTATTATAAATATCTACAATGGAACTTACTAAATTGGTGTTTTTAGACCTATCAACTGGATAACCTCCTAGCCACGAAAAAATACCACCAAAAGGCCCTTCAAAAAGCTCCTTCTTACCCCAATACAAAATAGGCAATTTCATTAACGAACGAGCACCTAAACCAATTGGGAAATCCTTCCAAGTAGCATGAGGACAAACGATAACAACCGTTTTCTTTAAATCGCGGGGAATATTGCCA
>CANGCD010000192.1 GCA_947452215.1 Cytophagaceae bacterium
GATTCCTCTGTCAACCAGATTGCTCCATTCTCCGCCACCCCAAACGCGCCATCAATCTCCAAAACCTCTACTTCTGCTAAACTCAAGCCATCCAAAGTCGAGTCATAGCGCCGCCGACCCGGAAACATATTTTCTAATTCTTCAGGTGAAACTACACGAGCTCCCACAACTTCCAAAGAAGCCTTGAAATCAAAATCCACCGATGCCCCCTGAAAAGGTCCCGGATGTTTGACCGCAGCATGCGACCCGATTTTTCTTAATATGTGATCCCTTGCGCTCATCGATTTTTATACCATTCTTGAAAACTCGCTTTGGGCGCCACCGGCATTTCCCGCTGTTTATACCAAGGATTTAACCTTGAATTTAGGACACCCGAAAATCTACGCATCAGCGAACCTCCCAAGCGATAAATGACCGGATGAGCTAAGGTGAATGCCATTAATTTCATACCAATTGTTTTGCCCGCCGGAGCCAATCCCTCAGCCATCAAATCCTGACGCCAAAACCACAGTTGCTCATGGATATTAATTTTGACCGGACAGACATTCGAACAAGATCCGCACAAGGTCGACGCAAACGGCAAATCCGCATTCGCTTTTTTATCAAAATTCGGGGCCAAAATTGACCCAATAGGCCCAGCAACCGGTTGGTGATAACTATGTCCACCACTCCGACGATACACGGGACAGGTATTAAAACATGCCGCACAACGGATACATTTCAAGGAATTCTTGTATTTCGGATCAGCGAGTTGACGCGTCCGACCGTTGTCCAACAACACAATATGCATCTCCTGCCCTTCACGCGGTTTATGAAAATGAGACGAATATGTCGTGATTAATTGCCCCGTGGCACTTCTCGCAAGAAGTCTCAGAAAAACGGCCAAATCATCTCGCTTCGGAATGATTTTCTCAATTCCCATACAGGCGATGTGGACTTTGGCCAAATGTGCACCCATATCCGCATTCCCCTCATTTGTACATACGACAAATTCTCCTGTCTCAGCAACAGCAAAATTGACCCCTGTGATGGCTACCTCGGATGCTAAAAAATGCCCGCGAAGATGTTGGCGCGCCGCTTCCGTCAAAAACTGTGGATCCTTATTTCCTTTTGGAGTACCTAAATGTTGGTGAAAAGTTTCACCCACATCCTCTTTCTTCAGGTGAATCGCCGGCAATACGATGTGACTTGGTGCTTCATTGCGAAACTGCACAATGCGTTCTCCTAAATCGGTATCAATTACCTCGATTCCTTTATTAGCTAAATAATCATTGAGGTGACATTCCTCGGTCAACATCGATTTACTTTTGACGAGGACCTGAGTACCCTGCGCTGCAATAATACCATGCACAATCGCATTGTGTTCCGCGGCATCTGCCGCCCAATGCACCTTGATGCCATTCGCCTGTGCTTTCGCCTCAAACGCCACCAAATAATCATGTAAATTCGCTAAGGTATGGTCCTTAATCAGTGATGCATGCTCACGCAATGCCTCCCACTCAGGCAACACCTTCGATGCCTTATCCCGCTTTTCACGAACAAACCATAAGGTCTCATCATGCCAGTCGGTCCGCTCAGCATCTGCAATAAATTTCTCCGAAGCCTCCGCGTGATTAAGCATGATTCAAAATTTCTACAATGTGTTTCACTTGGACCTTGGAACCTTGTCTGCGCAATATCCCTTCCATATGCATCAAGCATGAAGTATCTGCTCCCACGATATATTCTACCGCATTCGCATCATGTTCTTTAATCCGATCCTGCCCCATTTTCACAGATACGGCTTCTTCCGTCACACAGAAGGTTCCGCCGAAACCGCAACATTCATCTGCACGTTCAGGTTTTAAAATTTCAACACCCTCCACGAGTCCCAATAAATCTTCTAACTTAGAAAAAGGCTTTTCATTTCGCTCCGACATCGAGCTTAAACGTAAACCACGTTGGCCGTGGCAACTTTGGTGCAAGCCTATTCGGTGAGGGAATTTTGCATTCAACGAAGTAATGCGAAGAACATCGGTTAAAAACTCACAAATCTCATACACCGAATTCCGTATTTTCTCCGAAGGATGATGTTCCTTCAGGTGCAACACGCAAGAACCCGATGGTCCTACGATGTAATCAAACCCTTCAAAATTATTTGTAAAATTCGCATCGCAACCTGCCGTAGATGAAGCAAAGCCCGAATTGGCCATGGGTTGGCCGCAACATGTTTGATCCTTCGGTACGACAACCTCGCAGCCGAGTTTCTCCAACAATTCCAAACTCGCCACCGCAACCTGCGGATAGAATTGGTCAATGTAACAGGGAACAAACAGAGCAACGCGCATCCTAATATCGTTTCAATTGAATTAAATTCTGGGGAACCTCCCCCGCATAAACCATCAAAGCTGCACCTAAAGCACTGGCTTGGGCAACTTCTGCTGCATAAACTTCCAGTTCAGGAAAGGCATGTGCCAATAGGCGCATATACCATTCATTTTTACTAAAACCGCCGTCGACAAGCAATTGTTTGACCGGCGCATCTTTCAGCAACAGGTTCAAACTAAAGATTTGTTGGCCTACCAAATCTACCATGAATTGATCATAAGCGGAAGCCAAATCTGCAAAATCATCTAAATCCCTAGAGGCGAAGGCACTTTCATAAACGGATGAACTTGCCGCGACTAGTGAAAATACGCGTTCCGAAAAATGTAAATCCTTGTATGATCCTCCGAAATGCTTTTCCATCCGAGCCACCTGTTCCTCATGAAAATGTCCCCCAAACAAGCGAGACGCTTTGACGGGCTTTCCATTAGGCTGTAAATAACACAAAACATCCTGCGCTAATTCATCTGATGTCAGGGGAGATTCATTAAATGGATGCATCGCAATGCACCAAGTGCCCGTCGACAAGAGCATAAATTCCTCCGAAATACTTCGCAAATAAGGAACCAAAGCAGCCGAGGAATCATGCAAACCTAAACCGTAATGGATGCCATCAATTTCGGCATAAGCGACAGAAGAAATAGGTGCCAAGCGATCCTCGATAGCTAAAACCCAAGGATGATATTGACCTAAATCAAAATCCCATAGGGCCGTATGGCAACCGATGGACGTGATTTCTGAAAGAAACCGCCCAGTGAAAAGCGAAGCTAAGTAATTAGGTAAATGTAAAGCTTGAAACACATCCGACCAAAATGGCATGAACGTCGAGGCATACACCTGCAATCCTGAATTCAGGTTCCCCAAAATAGGCGATGCCGTCTTACGAGCAAATTCCGACTCCCCACCAAAATCCGTGTAAGAAAAAGGTATTGAAACAGGTTTCAAATAATTATACAGCGGTGCGACGGGTTCCCCCATCCGATCGACATAGACAAACGACGCACCATAGGCAGAAAAATTCAAACCGATGAGTTCTAAATCATGCATTTGGCAAATCTCCATAAAGGTCGATATAATCCATTGCTGAAGCGCTGCCAAATCCTCACAGGCAAATCCGTCCTCATCCACAATTTCCACAAAACTCTGTTGTTTTTCGAACACTATCTGAAATGCAGTATTCCATAGAAAGACCTTTTTATTCGTCTTCCCAATGTCAAATACGGCGATTACTGGCGTCCTCAAACTCATCTTACAATCCGGTTGCTACCGTTTTTGCACCGCGTGATTTGATTAATTGATCCCGCAATTTCTCCTGACGGAACAAGGCAATCGGATCCAATGCGCCACCTAATTCCAAACGTGCTTGCGCCACTAATGCGCGCACATCCGTACGGAAAACAGCCTGCAATATTTCCTGGCAACGCACCACATCATTTGCCTCGCGAGCTTCCTCCAACGCTTTTCTATCCACTAAAAGTGCCTGTGCATA
>CANGCD010000193.1 GCA_947452215.1 Cytophagaceae bacterium
CCGCTGATCCGGGAATTGCAAGAAATAGTCACTCAATACTTTGGGGGCCAAAACATCCACAACATCCCACCAGGTTTTTGCATCCACCCATCGATCAATAAGTTCCGGAATACGGTAATCCCAGCATTTCTTGGCCTTCAACATATATTCCATGGCGGCATATTGAAACTCCCGTTCCGGTAGCGCAAACAATTCCGAACAGACCTCAAACCAATCTTCTGCATGGCCATGCATCTTATACATATGCTTAAAAACGGCCGTACGTTCCGGCTTTTTGATTCCAATAAATGGATATTGGTCGCGCATATACCACCGCATCCAGTACGCATTTTCCGGATGCTCTAGCGCATAAAACGCTGTTCGTAACTCCTCAACAAAACTCATCGATTCGAAAAATATAAATTTCCCTGCAAGCCACTTTCCGTGACCTCCCAAGTAGATGCATCAAAAGGCTTGTACTGAATATCCACAAAATTGATTTCGTAAAAATTCTTCCAGTTTACCCGCTCTCGATCCAATTTACGAATCCGATTCGCCGAAACATTCGTTACCTCCAATTCGATACGATTCGTTTCTTTCAAAACGCCAGCTGGAATCTGAATTTGATAAGGCAATGCCCAAACAATGCCCAAATCAATCCCATTGATTTTTACACGCACCCAATCCCGAACCTGATCGAAATGCAAGACTTTCGCTTGCGGCAATTGCTCAGCCGTCAATTCAAAATCAAATGCATAAGTTCCTTTTCCCCAATAATCGTGCGTGGATGAATCGCGCGTCCAATACTGCAAGGAATCCAACATCGAGGACTTTAACGATTTATCAGGGAAGCTAAGTGATACTTTGGCCAGCGGCTCAATCGGACTAATGACCATATCACCTACCAACTGAAGCTTTGATTTCGCTGCTACCTGACGAAGCAAAACACTTTGCCCCGGTGCCAGATGCAAGAAAAACTCCTTGTCTTTATTCGCATGAACCACCGACTTCTTTCCTGTCATCGGATCCAATAATTCCATATCCATCGAACCCTTAGCTAAATGAACCATGCCTTCCGTGAAGCGATTAGACAAATTGGCCATAAAATAATGAGCCCCCTGCGCAGAACGTTTACGTATAAATGAAATGCCTTGGTCGGCAATCGATTCCCGAATAATTCGATGTCGCTCCAAAATATTAATGGGATCTGAAACCCATCGCATGAGCATAGCTTCACGAGCAGCATGCCAGCGGGCCTTTTCGGCATCCGTAAGTCCAAAGGTATTGGGTTTTAAAGGCAAATGATCTAAAAAGTAAACAGGCAAACCTTGTTTCACCCATTTAGCTAATAACTCCATGGTTTCCAGCGAAACATAGTGGGCTGCTGGAATTAATAACATCTTATACGTTCCACCGGAGGCAGTTTTAAACGTTCTGTTGGAGGAAACTTGCAAGCCTTTCAACAACAAATCTGAAATATAATCGACCTGATAGCCCTTCGTTTGCATCTGTTCAGACCAATGTCCAAAGGATGTATTCTTCATCCAATCCCGGCTATTGGCATGTAAATCCAGTGGATGCGTCTTCCCCTTGCCATTCCGTTCATGCCAAATATCTTCCATCGGGAAATACATCAATACATCCGAATCCGTTGGATGTGCCTGCAACATGTTTTGGCAATTTTCTACATAGCGATTTAACTCCGGCAGCGCCTCCCAAAAATGACTTTGCGGGTTGAAATTAGTACTTGCGTAAAACAACCAACCGGGCCAAGCAACTTCGGGCGGGGAATAGGTGGCACCATGGTAAAATATATGATTAACTCCCCCGATAAATACTTGATCCACCACAGGTTTTACTTGAGCAAGCGAAACCTTAAAGTGATTACCCAACCAGGTTGTCGTTTCCGAGGAAACCAATTTCTTCCCAGTAAGATTAGCTGCCGATGAAGCCAATTTCAAATTCCTAACATCCGGAATACCAAAACGAATCGAATCATAATCCGGGTCAACTCGGTATCCCGGAATATTGAATGGTTTACTGCCAAAAAACTCGGTTTCGGGAATATCCACAGCAGCATATAAGTCCAATAAATTCCCAGGTGATCCATGTGCTTGATCCCGACTAACAAAACCCATCTGTTTAATCCAAGTGGCAAATGGCTGCGTGAATTCGCTTAATAAGACCTGCGCTAATGTCCGATGGTAATCGGCCCAAATGGCATTATCATCCTCTGATTCTGCTTTGGCTTTGGCCAAGACATCCAAATGTTCCCGCAAATCATAGCCATTCAAACGTTGAAATGCTGCAAACAAATCCGGCGTATAATTAGCCCCATAAACCTCATAGGAATCATTATATAAGGCACGTAACGGTGCATGCGACTTTTTCAACAAGGGCACAAAGCTTTCACGGTAGTGCTCGAATGCCGACTGGCTAAAATGATCCATAACAAAACCCTCCCCTCCGGGTGCTGCCCGTTTGACTTGTTGGTTTGTTAGGTTTTCAAATAACACATATACACGCGCTCCCTCAGGACCCGCTTGAAAAAACGACTTCTTCGCCGTAACGAGTTCTTCTGAGAAAACCTGATTGACAAATACAGACGCCGCAATGACATCCTGAGGTACAAGCCATTTCTGGCCAGCAGCGACGGGAATTTCTTCGATTCTATAGGATTTGGCAGCATCGTCTTTACGAATTTGGGGACCTCCTAGGGGCCAACCCGTTCCTAGGGTCATATCGATACCCAAATGCAAACGCTTTGATTCTTTCAGGACAAACGCAAATTTCTGTTGCCAGCCATCACTTAAATAGGGTTGAAATTTAGATTCATAGCCTTTGGCACCGTAGATTGGGATGATATGTAAACCTCCAAATCCAGCTTTGGAAAAAGCCTCTAAATTATGCGTAATACCGGTTTCGGTCACAGCGCTACCCGGCCACCACCAATATGCCCATGGCTTAGAAGTAGAAAAAGCAGCGGGAGTTTGAGCTCCAACTGCTTTTGCTATAACCAATAAAAACAAAAGGTATCCGAATTTTCTCATACCCCGAATGTCGTTTTTTTAGACAAAACGACCTAACAAATTCTCCAAATATTCTTGCTTACCTGAGATCATGGCAGGCTCTCCTATCTCAACCGCAATTTGGTATAAATCTTCTAATTTCAACTTACCAGCCTCAAAATCAGCACCTTTTCCAGCGTTAAAGCTCGCATAACGTGCAGCTTTTAAGCGGTCCATTTCTCCGTGATTGGCCAATTTATCTGCAATAATCAATGAACGTGCGATTGTATCCATACCACCAATGTGTGCGTAGAATAAATCCGCCGCATCCGTAGAATTACGACGGCGTTTCGCATCGAAATTGATCCCACCACCGGCTAATCCACCTTGTTTTAAAATGATTGACATCGCTTCCGCCCACTCGTAGATATCGGTAGGGAACTGATCCGTATCCCAACCATTTTGGTAATCTCCTTTATTGGCATCGATGGAAGCCAACATGCCCGCATCCGACGCCACTTGGCATTCATGTGCAAACGTGTGACCCGCCAAAGTCGCGTGATTCACTTCTAGGTTTAATCCAAATTCCGATAACAAATCAAACTCACGTAAGAAACCAATGACCGTCGCTGCATCGTAATCATATTGATGCTTTGTAGGCTCACAAGGTTTTGGCTCGATAAAGAACTTTCCTTTAAAACCATTACGGCGTGCATATTCCACACAGGTATGCAACATACGTGCAAAATGTTCACGCTCACGCTTCATATCGGTATTTAACAAAGTCATATAACCTTCACGACCTCCCCAGAAAACGTATCCGTCACCCCCTAATTTAATCGTTGCATCAATGGC
>CANGCD010000194.1 GCA_947452215.1 Cytophagaceae bacterium
TCGGCGGCGATGTCGGATATGTTGGAGTCTTGGTTGGAAGAGCATCCGAAAGAAGCGCGTCAGATTGTGGCGAAGGTGATCTTAGCCGCGCAAGCACGTCACGCCGCTCGCAAGGCGCGTGAGATGGTTCAGCGCAAGACGGTATTGGGTTCTAACTCATTACCTGGAAAGCTAGCCGATTGTTCAGATAACGATCCAGAAACATGCGAGATCTACCTTGTCGAAGGGGACTCTGCGGGTGGAACGGCTAAACAAGGTCGTAATCGTGCATTCCAAGCGATTTTGCCTTTACGTGGTAAGATTTTGAACGTAGAGAAAGCGCAAGAGTATCGTATCTACGAAAACGAAGAGATCAAAAACATGATTACGGCATTGGGCGTATCCTTTGGAAAAGATGGAGACGAGCGTGCCTTGAACATGGATAAATTGCGTTACCACAAGGTAATCATCATGACCGATGCGGACGTTGACGGTAGTCACATTCGTACCTTGATTTTGACATTCTTCTTCCGTTACATGCGGGAATTGGTCGATCGTGGATGTATCTACATCGCTCAGCCGCCATTGTATCAAGTGAAGAAAGGCCAACAAGTTCGTTATGTTTGGACGGAAGACCAGCGGACTTTAGCAATCCAAGAATTAGCTGCTGGAGGAAAAGAGGAGAGTGTAGGCGTACAGCGTTATAAGGGTCTTGGAGAGATGAACGCGGAGCAATTGTGGGAAACGACCATGAATCCAGAATCGCGTACTTTGAAACAAGTAACGGTTGATTCAGCGATTGAAGCAGATTTATTATTCTCGATGTTGATGGGAGACGAGGTTGCACCACGTCGTGATTTCATTGAGAAGAATGCGAAATACGCGAAAGTAGACGTTTAGTTCGATGGGGGTTGATTTTAAAGCCTATCATTTGCGTGGGATTCACGCAAGTACTGCGGAGGAAAAGCAGCAGATCAATCAAGAATTGAAAGATCTTTACGATTCCTTAACAGACGACGATAAACGAATATTTAATTTGGAGCTTCAGAAATTCTTGGCCACTGAAATGGGGCGCTTGGGTTCTGATTACGAAGCAATTAAAAACCAAATCCCGGAAGCCTAGCTATGAGTGATTCAAAATTAGATCAAATTATTAATGACACAGAAGATTCCTCTCAGGGGAATCTTTTGTCGTTCCTACAGCCTAAAAACTGGAAGATTAATTTGATGGCACCTCGCGAAGCCAAACGCAAGGTGGAAAAGTCAATGCAAAAGGCACAGGACACCATTGCGAAAGCCCGATTTATTTCCAGGGATTTATCTTGGTTGAAATTTGATGAACGCGTATTAGATCAAGCAAGGGATGCGGAGAAGAGCTTGTTCGACCGACTGAAATTTCTCGCGATTACGGCTTCTAACCTCGATGAGTTTTTTACCATTCGGATTGGGTCTTTGTATAATTACATTGATTTTGGGAAGGAGCGTACTGATTATTCAGGTCTACGCGAAATACCCTTTAAGCAAACACTAATTTCTTCCGCGCAAGAATTTAGTCAAGAAAAACACCGTTTATTTATCGAAGAGATTTTGCCCTTGTTTCCTGAAAATGGATTGATGTTAGCAAAATTGGACGATTTGACCTCAGAGGAATTAGCGGATGCGGAGGCGTATTTTCATCGGACAATTTACCCGATGTTGACTCCCATGGTCTTTGATCATACGCATACATTTCCAAGTTTATTGGCTAAAACGCTCATTTTTGGGGTGGTTACGGTAGGTTTTGCCGACAAGAAAAATTCCAAAGGGAAATCGGAGAAAGATCGTAAAATATCCTTTGTTCAGATTCCATTGAATTTAACGCGTTTGTACGTAATTGAACGCGATGACAAGGTTTTGTTCTTGCCAATCGAGCAGATTATTCAGCATTACCTACAGGTGTTGTACCGAAATGTTGAAATCGAATCAACAACCCTATTTCGAATTACGCGCAACGGAGATTTTGATGTGGTGGAACATGAAGATACGGAAACGGACTTCGTAGATGAGGTAAAAAAGAAAATCAAAGATCGCCGTTTGGGTCGCGTGACACGTGTGGAAGTCGAACAAAATCATTCCGATTTCCTAGTAGGCGAAATGTTGAAGCGCTGGACACTTGAAAAGTCGGATATCTTTATCAAGAAATCCATCTTGGATTTTACCGCATTTTGGCAAATACTAAAGCACCCAGAATTTAAAACCAAATTAGCGCCTAATCCTGCAGTTGTTGCACCATTGGGCCTTAAGTCGGTACACATTGGTGATATTTTCGAAACGATGAAGCGAGGGGATATCCTGTTGCATCACCCCTACAATAATTTTGAACCTGTTATTCAATTGTTAGAACAGGCTGCCGAAGATTCTCAAGTTTTGGCGATTAAAATTACACTTTACCGGATTTCGAAAAATTCACGCATTGCGAGCGCTTTGCTTCGTGCCGCGGAAAACGGGAAACACGTATCTGTGTTGTTTGAAGTAAAAGCTCGTTTTGATGAAGAGAACAATATTCGTGAGGCGACACGTTTGCAAAAAGCAGGTTGTTTTGTGATTTATGGAATTCCGGGATTGAAAACGCATACCAAATTATTGCAAGTTATCCGGAACGAAGGAAAACATGTAATGAGTTATGCGCATTTATCATCCGGGAATTATAATGAGGATACGGCGAAACTGTACACCGACTTAGGTTTATTGACGACGGATTCGCGGATTACACAAGATATTTCGGAGTTTTTCAATGTAATTACAGGGCATTCGATGCCCACACACTATGAGCATTTGATTACTGCTCCTCGTGATATGCGGAATCGATTGATTGAAATGATTGAAGAGGAAGTCGAAAATCATAAACAAGGAATTCCGGCTGGGATTTGTTGGAAAATCAATTCCTTGCAAGATTTGGATACGATGGAGGCCTTGTATAAAGCCTCGAAAGCAGGTGTTCCGGTGTTATTGATTATTCGTGGAATATGCTGCATTCGCCCTCAACGTGCAGGTTTGTCGGACAATATCTACATCAAATCGATTGTTGGGAATTATTTGGAACACACCCGCCTTTATTATTTCCATCGGGCAGGAGAACCGAAAGTTTATGGCGGATCTGCTGACGTGATGGTACGTAGTTTTGACCGTCGGATTGAATCTCTTTTTGAAATGGTTAATCCGCGTGCTAAAAATATGGCTATCACCATTTTAGATTGGAATTTACGAGATACCGTGAACTCTTATGAAATGCAAGAAGATGGTAATTATTGGAAGGTTGAGAGTAGTGAGCCTTTCAACATCCATGAAGCTTTTTATCAAATTGCCGAGGAAGATTTAATAGAACAACTTACCTTTGAAAAATATACCGTCAATTTGACGCAAACGGAAAACTAAATTACACCAACAAAAAACGAATGGAAAGATTTACAGGCTTACTGGGGATTGTCTTGATATTAGGCGTTTCTTTTTTAATGTCAAACAACCGCAAGGCAATTAATTACCGTACCGTAGGAGTAGGCTTATTATTGCAGGTCGGATTAGCCGTTTTTATATTGAAGACGGAGGTAGGTCAGGCCACTTTTCAATGGTTAGGTGATTCCATTAATACCTTGTTGGGCCAAGCAGATAAAGGCGCCCAATTTGTCTTTGGATCTTTAGTCGACCGGAAATTAATGTCTCAAGCATTTGGAGCGGGCAATGATTACATTTTCTTTTTCAAAGTAGTTCCTACCATCATTTTTGTAGCGGTTTTGGTGAATATGTTTTACCATTTGGGCGTGTTACAGCGCGTTGTATCTACGATGGGTAA
>CANGCD010000195.1 GCA_947452215.1 Cytophagaceae bacterium
CTTCATAAAACTTAAGTATGGCATCAGTAAGACCAGATGAGGTTTCGGCAATTTTGAGAGAACAATTATCTCAAGCGAAAACTCAAGCAGAATTAGAAGAAATAGGCACTGTACTCCAAGTGGGTGATGGTGTGGCTCGTATTTATGGCCTTTCCAATGTACAAGCGGGTGAATTGATCGTTTTCGAAAACGGTTTGAAAGCCTTAGCCTTGAACTTAGAGGAAGACAACGTAGGAGCTGTACTTTTAGGTGACTCTAGCCAAATCAAAGAAGGCGATACCGTTAAGCGTACCAATTTAATTGCCTCAGTTAAAGTAGGTGATGGTATCTTAGGCCGTGTGGTAAACACGTTAGGTGAGCCAATCGATGGTAATGGCCCTATAACTGGCACTTTATACGAAATGCCTTTGGAGCGTAAAGCACCCGGAGTTATTTTCCGTCAACCGGTAACAGAACCCTTACAATCAGGTATCAAGGCAATTGATGCGATGATTCCAGTAGGTCGTGGCCAACGTGAGTTGGTGATCGGTGACCGTCAAACAGGTAAAACAGCTGTTTGTATCGATACAATCATTAATCAAAAGGAATTCTACGATAAAGGAGAGCCTGTATTCTGTATTTATGTAGCGATTGGCCAAAAGGCTTCTACTGTGAAGCAAATTGAGCAAACATTGCGCAAAGCAGGTGCTATGGAATATACGGTGGTTGTTTCGGCTACTGCAGGTGATCCAGCTCCGATGCAATTCTACGCGCCTTTTACGGGTGCTGCGATTGGAGAATTCTTCCGTGATACGGGTCGTCCAGCCTTAGTTGTGTATGATGACTTATCAAAACAAGCGGTAGCATACCGTGAGGTTTCTTTATTATTACGTCGTCCACCAGGACGTGAGGCGTATCCAGGTGACGTTTTCTACCTTCACTCCCGTTTATTGGAGCGTGCGGCGAAGATCAACAACTCGGATGAAATCGCTCGTAACATGAATGACTTGCCAGAGTCTATCAAAGGGATCGTGAAAGGTGGCGGTAGCTTAACAGCCCTTCCAATCATTGAAACACAAGCGGGTGACGTTTCGGCATACATTCCTACCAACGTAATTTCGATTACGGATGGTCAAATCTTCTTGGAAACGAACTTGTTTAATGCAGGTATTCGTCCAGCGATCAACGTAGGTATCTCGGTATCTCGTGTGGGTGGTAACGCTCAGATCAAATCGATGAAGAAAGTAGCGGGTACGTTGAAATTAGATCAAGCACAATTCCGTGAGTTAGAAGCTTTCGCGAAGTTCGGTTCTGATTTGGATGCATCTACGAAATTAACGATTGACCGTGGTCGTCGTAACTTAGAGATGTTGAAGCAGCCACAATTCGCTCCACAACGCGTAGAAGAGCAAGTTGCGATGATTTATTTAGCAACAACGGGTAACTTAGATAGCGTACCTGTGGAAAAAGTTCGTGAATTCGAACAAGATTTCATTCAAGTATTACGTGCGACTGAAAAAGCAACATTAGAAGCTTTAGGTCAAGGTAAATACGACGATACCTTAACCGCTACATTGAAGCGAGTTGGGAATGAAGTAGCAGCTAAATACAAAGCATAAAATTAGAATACTATGGCTTCCTTAAAAGAAGTAAGAAATAGAATTGTATCCGTTAACTCGACGCAACAAATCACTAAAGCCATGAAAATGGTTTCGGCTGCAAAGTTGCGTCGTGCTCAGGATGCCATCCACCAAATGCGCCCTTATGCTAAGAAATTAGCGGAAATGATTGCAACCGTTTCAGCGCAAACAGAAGCGGGTGCCGAGAATCCTTTCACTGAGGTGCGTGAAATCAAGCGTGCTTTAATCATTGTAGTAACATCGGATCGTGGACTTTGCGGCGCATTTAACGCGAACGTAGGAAAAGCAACGATGGCACTGGTACAAGATAAATATGCCGATTTGCAAGCAGCTGGCCAAGTGGAGATTTTATCCCTCGGAAAAAAAGGTGCAGAGTATTTAACACGACGTGGATATAACGTGAATGAATCCTTTACGGATATTTTTACCCGCTTAAGCTTCAGTAATGTTCGTGAGATTGGCGAAAACGTATTGACATCTTTTACCGAAAAGAAATTTGATGTTGTTGAGGTGATTTTCAACTATTCAAAAAACGTTGCAACGCAAATCATCCAAACAGAACAATTACTTCCTTTAGTAGCCACAGAATCAGGCGAGAAAGTGAGTGCTGTTGATTACATCTTTGAACCATCAGAAGAGCAAATCATTTCGGAATTAATTCCAAAGTCAATCAAGTTATCTATTTTCCGTGCCTTATTAGAGTCCAATTCTTCTGAACATGGAGCTCGTATGACCGCCATGGATAAAGCAACGGATAACGCGGGTGAGTTAATTAAAGCATTAAAATTAGAGTATAACCGTTCACGCCAAGCTGCTATTACGAAGGAAATCCTTGAGATCGTAGGGGGAGCAGAAGCATTATCCGCATAAGAAGATGAAAAAAGTATTGTTAATGGTTTTATGGGTTCTTTCGACAGGTGCTTTCGCCCAAGGCATAAAAATGCCTGCGCCAAGTCCTGGACAATTCATCAAGCAAGACTTTTCGTTATCCGCAGTGGAAGTCAAATATTCTCGTCCTGTTATTAAAGGTCGTAAGATATTTGGTGACGTGGTACCTTTTGGAAAATTATGGCGTACAGGTGCAAATTCATCTACGAGCGTAACTTTTGGTGAAGATGTAAAAATCGCTGGCCAAGCGTTAAAAGCTGGAACATACCAATTGTTAACAATCCCGTCTCAATTTTCTTGGGAAATCATCTTCAACAAAGGCACGAATGGTGTCTTTAACTACAATCCTGCTGAGGATGTTTTGAAGGTGAAGTTGGCTACAACAACATTAGCACAATCTGTCGAGTCTTTTTCCATTCAGTTCGCGAATGTTATCGCCAACAAAATGGATATGGTTATCTCATGGGAGAAGGTGTCTGTTTCCGTACCTATCGAAACGGAGATTGATTCCAAAATCGCATCTTCAATCGATAAAGCGATGGCGGCAGATACGCGTCCTTATTTCGAATCAGCTTCATATTATTATGAGACAGGTCGGGATTTAAAGAAAGCGTTGGAATGGGTTGGAAAAGCAGTTGACGCAAATCCATCTGCCTATTGGGTTTTGCATTTACAAGCAAAAATTCAAGCTAAGTTAGGCGATAAAGTAGCTGCGAAAGCAAGTGCTGAAAAATCGATTACCTTAGCCAAAGAAGGAAAGAATGAAGATTATTTAACCTTGAATTTAAAGTTGATTCAAAGTTTATAAATTGAAATTATTCGCGTGAAAAGCCTTTCTTTACGGGAAGGCTTTTTTTGGCATCAGATATGAGAGAAGAATTAGGATTTAGTACGGGAGAAGAACACGAAACGGCAGTACTCGTAGCTGTGACGACGCAAAAGCAAAATGCGACGCAAACAGCTGAATATTTGGCGGAATTGGCCTTTTTAGCATCCACCTCTGGGGTGGTAACTTTGGCAAGTTTTACACAAAACTTAGCCAAACCGGATAATCGTACCTATGTGGGTAAGGGGAAATTGGATGACATTATCGCTTATGTCATCGCCAAAGATGTGGATATCATGATCTTTGATGATGATTTAAGTCCTTCGCAGGTACGTAACATCGAATTAACCATTTCGCTTTTAGGGAAAGAAATTAATGTCCTTGACCGAAGTTTATTAATCCTGAACATATTTGCTCAACGGGCACAAACGGTTCAGGCACGTACACAGGTGGA
>CANGCD010000196.1 GCA_947452215.1 Cytophagaceae bacterium
AACCTCCCATTTTACGGATATCTTGCTCATCCGACATAGCATGAATTACTGAACCAGCTCCCAAGAACAATAATGCTTTGAAGAAGGCATGTGTCATGACATGGAAAAATGAAGCCGTATAAGCTGAAGCTCCTAAGCCCATAAACATATAGCCCAATTGTGAAACCGTTGAATAGGCCAATACTTTTTTGATATCATTTTGGAATAAACCAATAGCCGCGCCCAGTAGTGCTGTTGCTAAACCAATCCAACCCACAAAATGCAATACCTCTGGGCTAAGTTCAAAAATCACATTGGCACGAATCACCATGTAAATGCCGGCTGTTACCATCGTTGCGGCGTGAATCAATGCTGAAACCGGCGTAGGGCCTGCCATTGCATCCGGCAACCAAGTAAATAAAGGAATTTGTGCTGATTTACCCATCGCACCGATAAACAAACAAAAAGCGATTAAGCCTACGTTCTCAGGTACATTGCCTGATGCGATTGCTTGAAAAATCGCTTGATAATTCGTGGTATTGAAGTTTTGGATCAATAAAAATATCCCAACCAAAAAGCCTAAGTCCCCAATACGGTTCATGATAAAGGCTTTGCGAGCCGCATCTCCGTAACTGTTTTTCTGATTCCAAAAGCCGATCAGCAAATAAGAACATAATCCTACGCCCTCCCATCCAATGAATAGTACAGTGAAGTTTGCTCCTAACACCAAAATCAACATGAAAAACACAAAGAGATTAAGGAAAGCAAAAAACTTGCCAAAACCCGCGTCATGCGACATGTAGCCCATCGAATAGATGTGAATGAGCGTTCCAACACCAGTTATGATTAACAACATCAACAGCGATAATTGGTCCACCTGAAATTCAAAAGGAATGGAAAGTGACCCCACTTTAATCCACTCAGCCAGTGTGTATATTTGCGCTTTCCCGTCAAAGTTCAGAAATAACTGCAAGGATAATGCAAAAGCGACTAATGGAGGAATGGTGCCAATGATTCCCGCTACGGATTTACTCAGCTTAGGGAATGCTAATCCGTTAATGGCAAATCCAAGAAACGGTAACAAGGGAATTAAATAGAATAAAGACATAAGAATTCTGATCGTTAAAAGCGCATTAATTAATTTTTGATTTTATTAAGTACGCCAATATCAATACTTTGAATATTGCGATAAATCATCACAATGATTGCTAGGCCTACAGCAACTTCCGCTGCGGCAACAGCCATAATGAAGAATACAAAAATCTGCCCGGCTGGGTCAGCATAATAAGATGAAAATGCAGCTAGTAAAAGGTTAACAGCATTAAGCATTAATTCAATGGCCATGAACACGATAATCGCATTGCGACGTGTCAAAACCCCTAAAATTCCGATACAAAAAAGTGCAGAACTAAATAAAATGTAATGCGTGAGCGGAATCGTACGTAAAACTTCTGGAATCGATTGCATAGTTATTATTTGAATGCATTTATGCGAGGCAAAAATACGAATAAAACTGAATTTTTAAGCCCCTAGCGTTGAAAACCTTGTAATTTAATTTCGGTCAATTTACGTTTGGTATCCATGGCAAAATCACCCTTCATAATCCAATCATAATACGATGGATCGGATTTTAAAACCTCCAGAATAGGTCTCCCTGAATGTTTCCCAAAATTGAAAACCGCTACCTTGTCTTTGTTGTAAATCATGCGATTTGCATAATCAATCGAATTTGATGCACTCAATTCATGTAATTTATTGACATCATTTTGAATCGGGAAATATTCGTTGCCTTCGGAATCTTTCATCGCCGTTGTCGAATAACGCTTCACTTGCGCATTCAATACCTCCAAGGTTGCTAAAACATCTGCCTCCGCACCGTGTGCTCCTACCAACTCTTTATCGCAATAAAACCGGTAAGCTGCTGTCAAGTTGCGCGGTTCCATCATGTGGAAAATTCGCTGAGCATCAACTAATTTTCTGTTTTTCATGTCGAAATCTACCTCTGCACGTAAAAATTCCTCTACCAACATCGGTACATCAAAACGATTGGAATTAAACCCTGCCAAATCACAGCCCTCTAAAAAACCTGCCAACGATTTTGCTACTTGCTTGAAGTTGGGCTCATTGGCTACATCCGCATCATATATTCCATGTACCAAAGAGGCCTCCAATGGAATAGGTATTCCTGGATTTACTCGTCGTGTTTTTATTTCAACCGACCCGTCCAAGTTTGCTTTAGCAATCGAAATTTCAACGATACGGTCTTTGTTCACCATGATTCCGGTGGTTTCTAAATCGAAAAACGCTAAAGGTTTCTTTAATTGTAATTGATGTTCCATAGCTTGAATGAAATGAATAGGGACAAAGGTAGCTTATTATTACCTTTGTTCGATGAAATTTAGTCCAAAAGCCATTTTTTTTGATTGGGACCATACCCTTTGGGATCATGATCGTAACGCCTCTGAAGTAATACACGAACTTTTGGATGAATTATCGCTGATGCATTCCGTGACAATGTCTTCTGCCGAAATTTGGATGACTTTTCAGCATATTAATGATGCACTATGGGATGATTATCAGCATGGCCGTATTGATCAGCAAACGTTGAGAGATACACGCTTTGAACGTTTTTTTGATGGGTTAGGCATTCAAGGCGATGCAGCTTTGTTTTCTAACCTTTACCTGGAACGTACACCGCGGAAAACGCATCTTATTTCAAATGCTTTTTGCGTCATCGAAAGTCTTGCGGCGAAATACCCGCTTTACGTGCTAACGAATGGATTTGATGATATCCAACATGTGAAAATTGCCGGTGTAGGGATGCAAACTTTTTTCAAACAAATCATCACCTCCGAAGTAGCCGGTTGCAAAAAGCCATCCCCTGCTTTTTTTGAATTTGCCTTAAAATCCTCGAATTGCCTCGCACATGAAGTGGTCATGGTCGGCGATCATCCCATCATTGATATTCAAGCTGCAGAGGCCGTAGGGATTCCGTCCATACATGTACATATTCGAAATGAGCCTGTAAAAACTACTTTACAAATCAATTCGCTCGAAAAATTGCTTGATTTATTCGAATAAAGACAATTGATTATCATTCGATTTACGATCGAAAATCTTTTTATCCCGAATGAATTTCTTGTTCTCTTCTAAGAAAGCCTGAAACTGTTCGATTTGCACATACAAAGGATTGAAATCGTATTGATTCAAATAATAGGTCTCTTTGTAAACCGCCTTGAAATCCGTGATGACGTAATCTAATTGCTCGATTCCCAACTTCTGTAAACCCAGCAAATAGAGATTTTGATGGTTTTTAGCGAATCTGCCGGGTTCGTAATAAGATGTACTTTTTAAGTCAAAGGCAACTTGTTCTCCGACGCCATCGACATACCCGTATATCAAGGCATTTTTATAGCGCGATTCAACATAATACTGTGTTTTGTATTTCTCAGGGATTAATTTTCTTGCTTGATCAATGATTCCTTCCGCAAATAATTCTTCATCTTCTCCTAAAATGACGGCACGTTCAAAATCCATGCCTTTTTGTTGGGCATTGGTCGTGGGCTTTTTTACCCGATTAACACGCTCAATCATTTCAATTTCATCAACAATGATTTTCCCTGTTGAATCCCGCGATTGCTGCAGGTATAAGGAAAATGAATTGAGAAGTGTTGGGTATAAACGGTATTGCATGTGGGGATAATTAGCCGATTTGAAGTCGAGAAACAATTTCGCCCTCGATTAAATGCTTTTGGGTTAGTTCTT
>CANGCD010000197.1 GCA_947452215.1 Cytophagaceae bacterium
ATGGATCATGACGGAGATTTAGATTTGTTTGTAGGTTCTCGGATGCTATCTACCAAATACGGCATGAGTCCTAGTAGTAATTTATATATCAATGACGGGACGGGAGGTTTTAAGAATTATTCCAAACGTTTTATGCCAGAAATTGGAGAATTAGGCATGGTCACAGATGCTGAATGGGCCGATGTCAATAAAGACGGTTATGCTGATTTAGTCGTGGCCCAAGATTGGGGTGGCATTGTGGTATTCAAAAACGAACGTGGACGCAAATTGGTTAAACAAGAAATGGTTCCAGGTTCCGATGGTCTTTGGGCTTGTTTGAAACCTGCCGATATTGATGGCGATGGTGATATGGATTTTGTGGCGGGAAACTTTGGTTTGAATTCGAAGATTAAGGCTTCAGCTGAATATCCGGCTACGCTTTCTGTAAACGACTTTGATAAGAATGGTACAGTGGAACAAATAATCTCGTGCGTAACCGAAGATGGGAATACTTATCCGATGGTGCTCAAGGGGGAATTACAGCGTGCAACGCCTGCCATCAAGCAAAAGTTTATCAAGTATAAGGATTATGCGAACAAAACGGTGGAGGAATTGTATTCTGATGAACAACGTGGAGGTATGGTGTCGCGCCAAATTACTACGACTGAGTCGGCCTTTTTGATTAATGACGGTCATGGGAACTTCAGTTTACAAGCTTTACCTTATGAGGCACAATTTGCGCCTATTCGCGGAATTGAAGTGGCTGATTTTGATCATGATGGCAAAGTGGATATCCTTTTAGCAGGGAATTTCTTTGACTCTCTGCCTGAATGGGGACGTTTCGATGCCATGTATGGCTTAATGCTTAAAGGTTTGGGGCAAGGGAAATTTACGGCCAAACGATCGAAAGAAACGGGTTTCCAAACACGTGGTCAAGTTCGTAAAATGGCAATCGCGAAAGGTAAAGGAGGGAATTTTGTAGTCCTCGCTAAAAACAATGACAAGGCACAAGTGTTTCAAGTTAAATAATATTAGTTTATGAATAAGTATCTCGCATTTTTCATTTTATCCTTTGGTTTCCTAGCGTGTAAATCAGGTGATGATGTGCAATTGTTCGAGAAATTGCCTGCCTCGAAAACACATATCGATTTCACTAATCAGATTAAAGAAACTCCCGATTTTAACATCTTGGATTACCTTTATTTTTACAATGGGGGTGGTGTTGCTTCAGGCGATATCAACAATGATGGCCTAGTTGATTTGTTTTTCACCTCCAATCAAGGGAAGAATAAACTATACCTGAATAAGGGAAATATGGAATTTGAAGACGTCACAGAAAAAGCGGGTGTAGCAGGTTTCTCCGACTGGAAAACAGGTGTCACGATGGCTGATGTGAATGGTGATGGCTTCTTGGATATTTATGTTTGTGCCGTGAGTAATTTCAAAGGTATGGAGGGGTCGAATGAGTTGTACATCAACAATGGTGACAATACATTTACCGAAAAAGCCAATGAATACGGCTTGGATTTCACCGGATTTTCTACGCAAGCAGCCTTCTTTGATTACGATAAAGACGGTGATTTGGATTGTTATTTGTTGAATCATGCAGTACATAACACGCGTTCATATGATCGTGTGAATACTCGGATGCTGAAGGACAACGAAGCGGGTGATTATTTATATCGAAACGATGGCGGAAAATTCAAAGATATCTCAGCGGAATCTGGTATTTACCAAGCGGCGATGGGTTATGGCTTGGGAATTTCGGTCGCAGATTTGAACAATGACGGTTGGTTGGATATTTATGTCAGCAACGACTTCCACGAAGACGATTATTATTACATCAACCAAAAAGATGGTACCTACAAAGAAGGTATCAAAGAACACTTTAAGCACTTGAGTCGTTTCTCGATGGGCTCCGACATAGCGGACATCAATAACGATGGTTACCAAGATGTAATGACCTTGGATATGTATCCAGAAGATGAGAAAGTAGAGAAATCATCTGTTGGGGAAGACCCTTTGGACATCTACATGTACAAATTGCAGTTTGGCTATTTTAATCAATACAGTCGGAACTGCTTGCAATTGAATATGAGTGGCCAGAAGTTTGCGGATATCGCGGCATCTTCTGGTGTGGCGGCAACGGATTGGAGTTGGAGTACCTTGATGGCCGATTATGATGGAGATGGCTTGAAAGATATTTTTATCTCGAATGGAATTCTGCGCCGCCCCAATGACTTGGATTATTTGAAATTCGTGATTGGGGATTCTCTTCATTACGGATTACCGACTTCCCATAAATTGGACCAGGAAGCAATCGATTTGATGCCTAGCGGTAAGGTGCATAATTACTTATATCAGGGGTCAAAAGATTTGCGCTTTAAGGATAAATCCTTGGTTTGGGGATTTGAAGAAGAAGGCATTTCGAATGGTAGTTCGTATGCCGATTTAGATAATGATGGTGACTTGGATTTGATTTCGAATAATCTAAATGAGCCGGCTGGAATTTACGAAAACCATTCGCGAGAGTTGTTGAAGAACAATTTCGTGAAAGTGAAATTCAAGGGCGAAGGTATGAATACGTTCGGAATTGGAGCAAAGGTAATCTTGAAAACGAAAGACGGCCAACAACTTCAGCAGATGATGCCGACACGAGGCTTTATGAGTTCGGTGGAGCCAATGCTTTTGTTTGGTATTGGTCAATTGACGCAGGTAGATTCCTTAATTGTTATTTGGGAAAATGAAAAAATGCAAATTCTGAAGAATCCCAAAATTAATGAGCTATTGACCTTGGATCAGAAGAATGCACAATTATTGGTGAAGGATTTTCAATTATTTGCGCAAACCAAACCTCTTTTTGAGGAAGTGACCGGTACGTTTAACATCCCATATTTACATCAAGAGAATACCTACTTCGATTTCAATCGGGAATTGTTGGTTCCTTTTAAAGTATCCATCGAGGGCCCTAAAATGGCTGTGGGCGATGTCAACGGGGATGGACTAGAAGACTTTTATGTGGGCGGCGCCAAATACCAAGCGGGACAATTGTATGTTCAAAAACCGAATGGCTTTGCGCTATCACCTCAAACCTCGTTCAAAGTTGATAGTTTGTATGAGGATGTGGATGCCTTATTCTTTGATGCGGATGGGGACAAGGATTTGGATTTATATGTGGTCACGGGAGGTAATGAGTTTTTTGATAAAATGCCTGAACAGTTTGACCGTTTGTACAAAAATGACGGCAAAGGTAATTTTACACGTGATGCCAAAGCATTACCCGCTATGTATGATAATAAGTCGGTGGTTCGTCCGTGCGACTTTGATCGGGATGGGGATATTGACTTGTTCGTAGGTGGACGTGTTGTGGGTTATCATTATGGATACTCGCCTAAATCTTATTTATTGGTCAATAACGGCAAGGGCCAGTTTGCTGATCGCACACAGGCTTTGGCGCCCGACTTACGTGAATCAGGGATGTTGACGGAAGCCATTTGGGCCGATATTGACCGGGATGGCGATCAAGATTTAACGGTTGTGGGAGATTGGATGCCGATAAAAACCTTTGAAAATCAAAAGGGGAAATTTACCTTGATTGAAAATGGTTTGGAAGAATTTACGGGTTTCTGGGGTGGTTTGACATCAGGAGATTTTGATCAGGATGGGGATGTAGATTTTGTAGTGGGGAACTTGGGAACGAACACCAAATTGCGGAAACAGGTGGATGGGAAATTACGTATGTTGATCAA
>CANGCD010000198.1 GCA_947452215.1 Cytophagaceae bacterium
CGAACAGCCTCATTTAATTTGGTCGTGTCTAGATTAAAAAACTGCGGGGACTTATGTTCCCAATTTTTGGCTGAAGGGAAATAGCTTAGCTTTTGAGCAGAAACCGAGAAGGCTGCTGCCAAGAATAAGAATATATACTTTTTCATAAATTATTTTTTCAATTGTTTATCTCATTCGACATCGATGGCGGCGCCTCAGTGACCTTAGCCCCCCAAGCTTTGTTGGGTTTTTCCCCCATCGTTAAACGCAATACAGCTCCTTTAACAAAATCCGCATGATAGAACCATGGCTTATTCAAGGCCTTGCCATTGAACGAAGCGGATTGAATGTAGCGATTCGTAGCAGAATTATTTTTCGTTTGAATCGTAATCGTTTTACCCGGATAATATTTGGGATTTAAATGAATCTTTATTTCATCAAAAATAGGACTACCCAATTCATAAATCGGTTTCTCCTCTGCTCCCCCACGCATGGAGAATATCCCCATTTTCATGAGAACTGCTAATGAACCCATCAGTCCCTGGTCCTCATCACCACTGTAGCCATACTGCGGCGAAAGACCGCTATACACGGAGTCAATGACGGCTCTTGACCATTTTTGTGTCAACCAAGGTGCGCCCGAATAATTAAACAAATAAGCCATTTGCATGCAAGGCTGATTACCATAGTTGATATACGAAAGTGGAAAGGCATCATTCCCGCCCGCAGCAATGTTGTTTCCTGTTATCCCCGACCGAATTCCATGTACCGTCGATTTAAATTGGCTTTTCTCAGAGGCCGTAAACGAGTAATTAAGTTTTTGAGTGAATTTTTCATAACCTCCCATCAATTGAATTAATCCAGCGACGTCATGTGGCACAAACCATGTGGATTGCACGGCATTAGCTTCAACCCAGCCATTATCATAGCGCATGGAGTCAAATGGGGTCTCCCATGAACCATCCAAATGGCGAACACGCATCCAGCCTGTTGAGGCATCATATAAATGCTTGTAATTCTCAGCCCGTTTTAAAAACAAGCGATAATCTTGTTCCTTTCCCAGGCTTTTGGCCATTTGGGCTAATGCCCAATCTTGATACGCATATTCCAAGGTTTGGCCCGCACCATCCTGATGTGAACCGTATTTTTTATCCCCCAAGGGGTAAGGAATATAACCACGTTCGATGTAGTGTTCGATCCCACCGCCGATGGAGGTATTGTGCTCGTAGCCCGACCGACCCATCATCCCACCCGGAAAATGGTCTTTGCGCATACCCTCATAAGCTAAAGCCAAATCAAAATTTCGTATACCTTTCATATAGGCACTGATAATAAAAGGGGTCGTTGTTGCACCCGTCATCACATAGGTATAATTTCCGCCGGAAGGTCCTCGGGGAATCAGCCCGCCATCTTGATACATCATCAACATGGAATGAATAAATTCTTCCTTGATCTCTGGATACACCAAATCCCACAAAGTATTCAAGGTCCATTGTGCTCCCCAATACGAATCTGAATTATAATGATTGAACTTAGGCAGACCATTAGCTGCTAAGGGTATTTTTTTGATTTTCTTCTCTATCCCCGTCCGATCGCAATACTGACCATTTACATCACTTACGATTCTACGCCCTTGCAGACTATGAAATAAGTCAGTATAAAATCGTCGCTGTTCCGTATGCGTCCCCCCTTTTATTTCAATTTTCTTCAGAGCGACGTTCCATTCCTTTTTTGAATCCTCTACAACTTGATCGAAATTCCAATGTGCTAATTCTGACTTCAAATTCAGCCTTGCTTGTTCGATACTCACATAGGAAATTGCAACTTTCATCAGCCTTTGTTCCTTATTATGGGTAGCAAACGAAACATATCCTCCTATTCGTTCTCCAGCGATGGAATCGACTTTATGCTGCAGCACACCTTTTTTCCAAGCATGAAATGCGTCAAAGGGTTTATCAAATTGCATCACAAAAAACACTTCCACGGGCTTCGGTCTTCGTCGGGTAGGAGCCATCACCGCAAAACCCACAAGTTCTTGATTGCTCGTTTTTTTGATAAATCCACTTTGGGTATCGGAAGGCCCTAGCTCAACTGACAAATCGAGCAGAATATTACTCGACTGAGCTGCGGGATAGGTATAGCGGTGAAAGCCGACCCGTTGGGTGCTGGTGAGTTCTGCATCAATCTGATACTTTTCCAAATGTACTTTGTGATAGCCCGGTCGAACAATCTCTTTGGCATGTTGAAATAATGACCCATAAACCTCCGGCCCCAGAGCAGGATTGGTGTTTCCCGTGAACGGAAGAACAGGGATGCCGGATAATTGCCAGCAGTGAATGTGGCTAAAGAATTTAATCGAATCGCTATTGTAGCGGTAACCTGAACCCCAATCCCCTGCATAGGCATTATCAGGACTTAAATTAACCATCCCAAAAGGTCGCGTCGCGGAATTAAAATAAAACCACCGTGAATTGGCTGCATCCAGCAAAGGATAAACTAAATCGACCGGTTCTTCATGCTTTTTATGTGTTTGGCCAAATGCTTGTTGGCATCCTACTAAAACAAATAAAATACCCAACATGGTACGGAAACTATAGATCATACGCATCATTTGAATTCGTTAAAAGGCTATTTTCTTTGTTGGGTCTATTTTCAACCACATCAAGCCACCACAGATGACCACCACGCCAATGATGCGCACAGGGATATCCCAACTTCCAGTAGCCGTTAAAATATAACCAAAGGCAATGGACATAATCGTTGACCCAAATTGCCCAGCCATGCCCATCGCACCCGCAACTGCTCCGGAATTTTGACCACCAATGTCGGCAGATGTTGCCCACGAAACGGGCAAGGTAAAATCTTTAAACGCGAGACCAAAAGCCAAAATGACAATGGAAACGGTAGGATCCGCAATGAAGGTGGACGATAACATGCAGCATCCCGACATGACCAAACCAAACATCCCTACGGACCTTCTACCCCAGGTTAAGCCTTTTTTTCGGGCAATAAAGTCGGATAAAAATCCACCGCTGAAACAGCCAATGGTTCCTAAAATAAACGGCAAAGAGGCGAGAAAAGCAATGTGTGCATCATCAACCCCTTTGCCATTTTTCAGGTATTTGGGCATCCAAGAAAGATAAAAATAGGCACCATAGAGCAGGCAGTGGTACATGCTCATCAAGGCCCACACATTAGGTGTTTTGATGATTTTCAAGAACACGGCCAAATTATTTTGCGGACTTTTAACTTCCCGACCTAATTCAATGTGGGCAAGTTCCTCATCACTTATTCCGGGCATATCCTTGGGTTCATTTTGAAACCAAAAGGTCCAAAAGATAGCCCATAGGATACCGATGCCTCCGAAAAGATAAAAGACATAGCGCCATCCCCAAACCGACATGATGTAAATCGAAAGAAAGGGTGCCAAGGCGGCACCGATCCGACTCGCAATCCAAATAAATGATTGTGCCCGACCAGCCTCTTGTTTGGGAAACCATCGTGCAACGACAATGGTCGCGTTGGGATATGCCCCTGCTTCTCCGATTCCAAAAAGAAATCGGATGATAAATAGCATCGTAAATGAATACGAAAATCCGGTTAGGATAGTGAAGACCGACCAAGATAGCACGATTCGAAAGAGTACAGATTTGGGACCTTTGAAATCCCCCCACAGGCCTACCGGTATTTCAAAAATTCCATAGGCAAAAGCAAAGGAGCCCA
>CANGCD010000199.1 GCA_947452215.1 Cytophagaceae bacterium
AAAGCGAAGTTGGAAATTTATAACATGGAGAAGA
This sequence comes from Cytophagaceae bacterium, assembly GCA_947452215.1. Lineage (GTDB taxonomy): Bacteria > Bacteroidota > Bacteroidia > Cytophagales > Spirosomataceae > Aquirufa. Next base: position 35 of record CANGCD010000199.1, read on the forward strand.
ATTTGGGTATTCTTAGTTCTATTGCTCGTATTGCTCCTATGTTTGGTTTCTTGGGTACGGTGACGGGTATGATTCGTACCTTTCATAACATCTCAACGTCCAACAAGATTGAGATTTCAACCATTGCATCGGGTATTTACGAGAAGATGGTGACGTCTGCCTCGGGTTTGATTGTAGGTATTATTGCTTATGTCATGTATACCTTGTTGACGACGATGATTGATCGTTCAATCAATAAAATGGAAATTGTTGCCATGGATTTCATTGACTTGTTACACAAGCCAGCCAATAAAAAATAAATTATCCTATGAATTTTAGAAAGCGCGAACGAGAAGCATCGGAAGTAGAAACAGGCGCCCTAGCGGATATTCTATTTTTTCTATTGATGTTTTTCTTGATGATTTCGACATTAGCATCGCCGGATGCGATTCGTTTATTGTTGCCAAAAGCTGATTCAACGAAAGTTACGCCTCCCGTTGTGGAGTCGATTCGTGTCTCGGTAGATGCAAACAATAATTTCTTCATTGATGGGAATGCTCAGCCATTTGCATTGGAGCAAGTCGATGGTCAGTTAAAAGAAATTTTAAAAACGAAAAAGGCCAATTCGTTGATTATCTCAATCGATAAATCAAGAACTGTTCAAGATTTAACAGATGTATATGATTTAGCTGCTAAAAATAATCTTTCGATGGTTATGGCAGCCGAAAAGAAAAAGTAATATGGAAGGCTATGTTATCATCGCCCTCAAGTCAATAGCCGTCTACGTGTTTATCGTGGCGGCTATTCGTCTTTTTGGGAAGAAAGAGTTTGCACAATTATCAGTTGTGGATTTAGTATTCATTTTATTGATTTCCAATGCGGTGCAAAATGCCATGGTGGGAACCGATACGTCCTTATCGGGTGGCTTATTTGCTGCATTTGCCTTGTTTTTGACGAATTATATATTTAAAAAATTGGAATTAGCTTTCCCTGGATTAAGTAAGGCCGTGGAAGGCGAGCCCATTGTCTTGGTTTATCAAGGTAAAATCATTGCCGACGGAATGGATAAAGCATCCTTGAATGAGGAGCAATTGAATGCAGCGATTCGGGAACACGGAATATTGAAATTGGAAGAAGTAGATTTAGCGGTTTTTGAAGTGGATGGCAATATCTCGGTGATGTCTGAAAATTATCAGAAAATTTCGAAAAGAAAGCGGAAAGGTCACAAGGTTCTTGGGGGAAATACGGCTTAAACTAGTATATTTGTAGACTTTACTTAGCTGTTTGTAGAGCTAAGGATCATTTCATTTTCTTTAGTAATGGAAAAAATATTAAAATTCGGTGGTACCAGTTGCGGGAGCATTGCGAGTATCGAATCAGTTTTGGCAATTATCGAAGCCAATCATCAAGTAAAATCTTCATTCGCTGTTGTGTTTTCTGCCATGAGTGGCGTGACGAATGCATTGTTGGCCGCAGGTACAACCGCAGCAAGTAAAAAGACGCTTGAGCCCACCATTATCGAAGAAATTGAGGCCCGTCATTTTGAAGTTATTCGCCATTTCATACCTGTTACTGCACAATCACAAGTAATTGCCCAGATTCGTACCTTGGTCAACGAATTACGTGATGTGTTGAAGGGAATTAATTTGATTCAAGAGATTTCCCCAAAGACGTCGGATTTATTAGTGAGTTTTGGCGAGCGACTTTCTACGGCGCTTGTTTCGGCTATTTTAGCCCAACGCGCTTTGCCGGTTCGTTTCGTGGATGCACGGGAACTCGTAAAAACAAATAATCAATTTGGTAAGGCGGAAGTTCGTTTTGCCGAGACGAATGCATTGATTCAGGCTGATTTTAACGCACATGCGAATCAAATTGCCTTGATCACAGGATTTATTGGTTCCAATGATGCGGGAGACACCACGACTTTGGGTCGGGGAGGTTCTGATTATACTGCATCGATATTTGGTGCAGCCCTCAATGTCAATGAGATTGAAATCTGGACCGATGTGGATGGCATGATGACGGCGGATCCACGTAAAGTGGCTGCGGCTTTCACGATTCCTTCGATTTCTTACGCGGAAGCGATGGAATTAACCCACTTTGGGGCCAAAGTTATTTATCCGCCATCATTACAGCCAGCTTTTGCGAAAAATATCCCGATTCGGGTGTTAAATACCTTTAATCAGGCTTTTGAGGGAACTGTCGTTTCCAAGATTTCTTCACCGAGTCCTTATATCATTACGGGAATTAGTTCGATCGATGAATTAGCGCTAGTCAATGTGCAAGGTTCTGGGATGATTGGCGTGGCGGGTGTATCAGCCAAATTATTTACTGTCCTTGCGAAAGAAAAGATTTCGGTGGTTTTGATTTCACAAGCATCTTCAGAACATTCCATTTGTTTTGCGATTGATCCGCAAGTTGCTTCGAAGGTTGATAAGATTTTAGCTAAAGAATTTGCCCAGGAGATCGCTTCTGGGGATATTGAGGGCATTGATATCCAACAAGATTTATCTGTTATCGCGGTAGTAGGTGAGGGGATGCGCAAGCATACCGGTGTCAGTGGCCGATTGTTCTCTGTGTTGGGTAAAAACGGAATTAACATAGTTGCAACGGCACAAGGTAGTTCCGAGTTAAATATATCAGTCGTCATTGAGAAAAAGGACCTCTCTAAGGCCCTGAATGTTATCCATGAGACCTTCTTCTTCTCGCAAATCAAGACGTTAAATTTGTATTTAGTGGGCGCGGGTTTAATTGGGAAAACATTGTTGAAACAACTGGTCGGCCAAGAACATTATTTAGAAAAATACAAAGGCCTGCGTATTCAGTTGGTCGGCATCGCGAATTCGCGTAAACAATTAATTAACCCGACTGGCATTCCGATCGATCAAGCAATTGAATTATTGGATTCAACAGGTGTTGCTGCGTCTTTGGATGCTTTTGTAAACCAAATCAAGCAATTAAATTTGCCAAATTCTATTTTTGCGGATTGTACGGCGAGTAAGGAAATACACCAACATTATTTGGGGCTTTTTGAAGCAAACGTTTCGGTTGTGACACCGAATAAAGTTGCAAATTCCGGACCTTATGCTCAATACGCTGCATTGCATCAAACAGCGTTAAGCAAGGGCGTTAAGTTTATGTATGAGACGAATGTGGGTGCAGGTTTGCCTGTGATAAATACCCTGCAAGGTTTGATCGCGTCGGGTGACCGATTCGAAAAGATTGAGGGTATACTTTCAGGAACCTTGTCATTCTTGTTTAATCAATTTGTTCCTGGTAAATCCTTTGCGGCTGTATTGCGAGAAGCAAAAGCTAAAGGTTATACGGAGCCAGATCCACGGGAAGATTTGAGTGGTATGGATGTGGCGCGTAAGATCTTGATTTTGAGTCGGGAAATTGGATTGAAATTAGAGTTTGCGGATATCACGATTGAAAAAATTATTCCGCCTGCTTGTGAGGTTGCGCCTACGGTGGATGCCTTTTTTGAGGAATTGGATAAGGCGAATGCTTACTTTGAGGAGATGGTGAATGAGGCATATGCCGACAAGAAAGTGCTTCGTTATATTGCGAAATTAGAAAATCAAAAGATCTCCATCGGTTTACGAGCTGTGGGTGCAAATCACCCATTCTATCAGATGGATGGAGCCGATAATGTTATC
>CANGCD010000200.1 GCA_947452215.1 Cytophagaceae bacterium
GTCCAGATGAGTGGATTAATCTGACGGACGAGCCGGATCACCAAGGTTTATGCGACCGCGAGCAAGCCTATTTCCTTCATGCCATTCAAGCCGATGTGGACTTGACTGATCATGTCGAAGATGCGGTGAATAGCCTCCGCATTGCGTTTGCGTGCGATGAGTCGGTGAGAACGGGAAAGATGGTGGTGTTGTAAGTCCGAAGTCCGGAGGGAGGAAGTCCGAAGGGTAATAGTCCGAAGTCCGGAGGGAATGAGTCCGAAGGAAATTAGTCCGATGTCCGAAGGAAAAGAGTGAGTAGTCCGGAGGAGACGAGTCCAAAGTCCAGTAAAAAAGAGTCCGCATTCCTGAAAAGAATGATTGATGCCATTAACGATCGACTCACTCCCTTCGGACTACGGACTCCGGACTAATTCCCTTCGGACTAATTCCCTCCGGACTTATTTCAAATACATCCCCAACCAATTCCTCACTTCCTGATAATGAAACTTCGAATTATCCGGATTTAGGATCCAATGATTCTCTCCTGGAAACACAATCAATTTACTGGGAACTTGTAAGCGTTGGTGGATACTCCAGTTTTCGAGTGTGTTATTAATCGGCACGCGGAAGTCATTCTCCCCTACCGTCATCAACATCGGCGTTTTGAAGTTAGCTGCAAAACGCATTGGGTTTTGCTCTTTCCATGTTTTGGTAGGCACCCAGGGTGCGCCGCCATTCATTAATTCTCTTCCCCAAATCACATCCGATGTTCCCCATTGCGCTTCGGAATTGACCAAACCCGCATGAGCAACTAAACATTTAAAATGAGACGTCGTGGCTTGCATCCAGTTGGCCAAATGTCCCCCATACGAAGCCCCTCCAGCTGCTTGACGCGAGGCATCAATAAAAGGATAACGCTTAATCGCATCAGCTGCCGCTTCTAAAATTTCATTCCCCGGCCCCTTAAAGGGATCTAATTGAATATCTTGTGTAAATTTTTCCCCATAACCCACAGATCCCGTGTAATCCGTCATGACGATGGCATAATTGCTAGAACCTAACACATAAGGGTTCCATCGGAAATTAAAGGCATCTTTGAACGAAATGGCGGGTCCACCATGCATCAACACAAAGAGTGGATATTTTTTTGAAGGATCAAAACCCGCAGGACGTAAGATTACACTACGAATCATTTTACCACGAGAGGATTTTGTCCAAAAAACCTCAGATTTGGGCAAATCCAAACGAGCTAAGGCCGCATCATTTGCTTTAGAAATGGCAATGCTTTTCCCTGCGTCCCAAACAAACACCTCTGCCGGTGCAGCCATATTTTGGTTATTGTATGCAATGGAATTTCCAGATACGGATAGGCCTGTAATCGATCCTGCATCACCTCCGAAAACATATGCATAGCCACCTTTCTCAATGGAGATTTGTATCGCGCGATCAACTCCTTGATCTTCAATACTAGCAAAAATCGAATTTCCTGAAACTTCCCAATCGTTGACAGGTCGGTCAAGCCCTGCAGCTAATTCCGTACGACCATCCATGGAAGGCCAGGAGAACCGATATAAATGATCTAAATAATAGATTTTATTGCCATTGAGATGTCCCGTAGCAAGTAAATATTTCCCATCTTCCGAAAATTGTACTTGGGAATAATCGGACGCATCTGAGCTGAGCAATTTTTCAGCACTGCCCGCGATGGAAACGGAATAAAGATGTGAAGTGGCTGATTGATAAGCTCCCGTATTATACTCCGTTGTTGCTGTAAAAATGATTTGTGATGCATCAGGAGAAAAGGTGAAAGAGCCCAATTGGAATCCTTGGGACTTCACTAAACTTACCTGGGCGAATATATTTTGAGGAGTAGACTTAAGTGCATTTAAATCCATCACATAGATGTGGGATTGTTTTTCGTCGAGCCAACTGTCCCAAAAACGGATAGGGAAAGAGGTATAGACACGCGCTTTGGTTTTAATTTTCTTCTTTTCTTCCGCTAATTTCTTGCTGATAGAATCCGTAAAAGCCGTGGCGAAAACGCGGGACGTAAAGGCAATTTTAGAACCGTCCGAACTGATTTTGGGGCTAAGAACTCCAGTAGAAATATTCGTTATTCTTTGGGCTTCCCCGCCATGATCCAAGTTTAACTGATACAATTGAGCAACATCATCACCCTCGCGTTTGGCTGTAAAAAAGATTTGATTAGCCGATGGATGCCAAAAGTAATTATCCTCTCCACCTTTGGAATTCGTGATTTTCCGAGGTTCCCCTGAACCATCTGCAGGAGCAAGCCACAAATCGGTGGATTGTTCATCGGGATTGTAGGATGTTTCGGTCCGACTGTAAATCACCCATTTACCCGACGGACTTAAAGCCGGCACACCGATTTTTTTTAATAACCACATGCTCTCATGGGTCATAGCTGGTTTTTGCGCGAAAGTTGCCTGTCCCAAAACAAGCAATACAAAGAGTAATATTTTTTTCATAGAAAACATTTAGCTTCGTAAATTAGTTATTAAAACTTCATCTATTATAAACTTATGAGAAAAAAATACGCATTACTTAGCCTCGCAATTATGCTGGGCGCCAATGGCTTACAAGCTCAAAGCCAAACCAAATTCATTGATCGGGCCAACATGAACCTTACGGTTAAACCCGGAAATGATTTTGTCGAATATTCAAACGGCACTTGGTTGAAAAACAATGTAATTCCAGCCAAAGAAACACGTTGGAATAGTTTCAATGTATTACGCGAATTCAACAGCAATGCGGTAAAAACGATTTTAGAAAGTACGCAAGGTTCACAAGCTGCAGTAGGTTCGGTAGAAAGACGGGTGGCTGATTTTTATACCGCGGCAATGGACAGTTTGGCCATTGAAAAATTGGGATTCACGCCGATACAGGCCGACTTAAATCAGATCAACTCCATTCAATTCAAGTCTCAAATCATTACGGAAATTGCAAGAATGCGCAAATCCGGTGCAGGTTCACCCCTATTCGGTTTTTATGTAGGCCAGGACCGTAAGCAGGTGGACAAAATGGTGCCACAATTGGGTCAAGGAGGAACTTCCCTTCCGGATCGTGATTATTACTTAAAATCAGATGCCCGCAGTTTGAAAATCCAGGAAGGATTTAAAACCTATGTGTCGACATTATTTCAATTAATTGGCGCATCACCCGTACAAGCAAAAGCAAATGCTGAAACCATTTTCCAATTGGAGAAAAATTTGGCAGAAGCCCAAATGGCACGCGTGGAGATGCGAGATCCCTATAAAACATACAATAAATTCGCGTTTGCTGAGTTCAATCAAAAAACGCCAGCATTTAATTGGGCATTAACATTCCAAGACTTTGGTACCAAGGCTCCAGATTCGGTTTTAGTTTCCGCACCTAAATTCTTTGAGTCGGTCAACAAAATGTTAATCGAAACGCCCGTAGATACGTGGAAGACCTATTTGACTTGGAATCTTTTGAAAGGTTCCGCTAGCTATTTAAGCTCGCCATTTGTTACAGCCAATTTCAAATTCAATCAAGTTATAAGTGGGCAGAAAGTTCAAGCGCCACGTTGGCAGCGGATGTCATCCCTAACAGATGGGGTAATTGGGGAATTGTTAGGCCAAATGTACGTTGCAAAATA
>CANGCD010000201.1 GCA_947452215.1 Cytophagaceae bacterium
AAAACACTTTGGGCACAGCAAGTAGGCACACGCGTGGAATTCGAACAAAAAGAATTGAACTACCAAAGTTCCAAAGCCAATTACGTTTCGGCTCACCAACGATACCTAGAGCTCAAAAGACAAATAAATTTTAGTGCCGCTCAAACAAAGAAAAACGTTCAGATTTCCGCCCGACAATCGGACGATTTCATCCTCAAAAGCCAAGTTAAAGGAACCGTTTTCAATTTATTAAAAGAGAAAGGTGAACTCGTTAGTCCACAACTACCCATTGCTGTTTTAGGAAATACGAGCCAATACATCCTCGAATTGCAAGTAGATGAGAATGATATTTTTGATGTAAAAATTGGCCAAAAAGTAGCCGTCACATTCGACGCTTATAAAAATCAAGTTTTTGAGGCGAGCGTTACGAAGATAGCTACTATTATGAACGAACGGAATAAGACCTTTTTAGTGGAAGCGCATTTTACGAAAGCACCAGCCAAACTCTATCCAAACATCACTTTCGAAGCCAATATTTTACTTCGTCAAAAAGAAAATGCGCTCATATTGCCGCGAAATTTCCTCAAAAACGACTCCATCGTAACCTTGAAAAATGGAGAATCCAAGATTGTTAAAACGGGCTTAATGGATTTTCAAAAAGTGGAAATTGTCAGCGGGTTAACCCAACAAGATCAAGTTGTTAAACCCAAGTAATGAATCTCAAATTAATCATTCAGGTTTCGATCTCACTTCTACTGGCACGTTGGAAACAAACCCTTGTGGCTGCAATAGGTGTCACGTTTAGTATTGCCATGTTCGTCACCTTATTAGGATTCATGAACGGCCTCAATGATTTATTGGACGGCTTAATCATGAACCGCACCGCACACATACGGCTCTATCATGATATAAACGTATCGAAGAAACAACCCATAGACCTATTAAGTCCCGAATCACAAAACTTTGTGCAGTCCCTTAAACCGAAAAATCAACGGCTTGAAATTTATAACAGCGCACAAATCATGCATGCCATCAAACAAGATCCACGGGTTTTAGGCGTAGCTCCCAAAATTAATGCCCAAGTATTTTACAACGTCGGAACGATTGATTTGACTGGGGTCATCAACGGCATCGACCCAGATGAAGAAAATCGCCTATTTATGTTCAGCGATTACGTTACCAAAGGGAACTACTTGGATTTAAAAAACATACCCAGTAGTATTATTTTGGGCAAGGGAGTAGCGGATAAAATGGCAGCCAATATCGGGGATGTCATCCAAGTTACGACAAGTAAAGGCGAGCGAATGCAATTGAAGGTTGTTGGGTTTTTTCAATCCGGCTTGCAAGACCTCGACAAAGTTCAAAGCTATTGTTCAATCAGCACCACACAGAAAATGCTTGGGGTATCGAACAATTACATCACCGACATCCAAGTGAAATTGAAAGATATCCTTCAGGCTCCCGCCATGGCCATCGAATACCAGCGGAGTTACGAGACAGATGCGATTGATATCCAACAGGCCAACTCCCAATTTGAAACGGGTAGTTCCGTACGAAGCATTATTTCATATGCAGTAGGCGTCACATTACTGATTGTAGCAGGATTTGGGATTTACAACATTCTTAACATGATGATCTATGAAAAAATGGATTCCATCGCTATCATGAAAGCCATCGGATTTTCAGGGAAAGATGTGAATCGGATTTTCATATTCATCGCATTGAGCATCGGAATATTTGGAGGAGCGATGGGATTATTAGCGGGTTTAGGTTTATCCAACATCATCGACAACATCCCCTTCAATACCGAATCATTACCCACTATCAAAACCTATCCCATCAATTACAATCCCATGTTTTACATAATAGGGGCAATTTTCTCCATTGTCACCACCTATTTTGCCGGTTATTTCCCTTCCCGAAAAGCCAGCAAAATTGACCCTGTTATCATCATTCGAGGCAAATAAACATGACACATTCACATAAAGAAGTTTTACGGGCCCATAAGATTACCAAATCCTTTCATGACCCCATGACGGTTAAGGTATTGGATGACATAAGTTTCAGCCTGAATCAAAGTGAATTTGTATCCGTAATTGGCAAATCGGGTTGCGGTAAATCCACGCTTTTATACATCCTTTCCACGATGGATACAGATTACGAAGGAGATTTGTACATCGACGCTGTCCTCATGGGAGATAAATCAGAAAAAGAGTTAGCGCGAGTTCGCAACGAAAAAATCGGCTTTGTATTTCAATTTCATTATTTGTTAAATGAATTCAATGTCCTCAAAAATGTCATGTTACCAGGACTAAAATTAGGTCAATACAGCGAAAAAGAAATCGAACACCGTGCCTATGAAAAATTGAAAGTCTTAGGGATTGAGCATGAAGCACTCAAGATGCCCAACCAATTATCCGGGGGACAAAAACAACGTGTTGCCATTGCTCGCGCATTAATTAATGATCCACTTTTGATTATGGGCGATGAACCTACCGGAAATTTAGATAAGAAAAATTCAGAAATTGTCTTCCATACGTTTCAGCAATTAGCTGAGGAATTCCAACAAACACTCTTGATTGTTACTCACGACAACGAATTTGCCAATAAAACGTCCCGTATTATTGAAATGCAAGACGGAAAAATTATCAACTAACTTATTCTTTCACGATAGCAGCCACGAAAGGTTTGCCCTTTTGAAGGACGTGCAGAATGTATTTTCCTTGACGGAAGTTTTGAAACTCCGTTAAATTAATCTCAGAAATTTTTTCTGGATAGGTAGCCTGCCACATCGTATTCCCAATAATATCATAAATAGCCACATAAGTAGGTATCGTGCTTTCTGCCGAAAATTCAATTCGCAACTTATCCTTGAAAGGATTGGGAAATAAGGTAAAGATTATGGGATTTTCAATCGCCATTTGAATCTTTAAACCTGAATTCTGAATACTTTTGGCCAATAAATTCGGCTGTTTGAAGCCCTGACGCATCGTTATGCCCGCTTGAACACTTGTTCCTGAAATGACGCTTGATTGACCAATGACATGGGAATAATACTTGCCATTAATTTGCTGAGTTCCTCCTCCTGCCGCGAGGGTTGAAGAATTAACTTTTTGAGCAAAAACGCATGTAATAGACAAACAAAACAGGCAAAAAAGATTTAATATTTTCATTGGTAGAACTAGTTTGGTGTAAAGTTACAAATTAAATCTAACCTGCGATATGTTTCCCCAAAGGGATTTTCCGCAATAACCACACCAAGGTTCCGGAGATTCCCAAACATACAAATGCGGTTAAAGGGATTCCAATACTCGGATGCCACATCCCACCGTAAATTTTAATCTTCACCAAATAGAATAAAACGATGATATGAACTAAGTAAATTCCATAACTATGCGAACTAACCCAATCACGAAAAGGACCTGTCCCCGGTACCGCACCGTCATAAGCCTTAAATAACATGAATAAGCCGGCCGTGGACATAACCACACTCGGCGAAAAATTTGCATACAACAAACCATAAAACTTGTCGTCTTCCATTGATTGCAGATAGGTGCCAACCAACGTCCAAAGCGTCCCCAGAATAAATAAAATCC
>CANGCD010000202.1 GCA_947452215.1 Cytophagaceae bacterium
AAACTCATTGCGAACCACCGTCATTTCGGTTTCTAGTTCGCTTTTAGAAATGCGTGAATTGATCATACGATCCGCTTCCATATCCAAAGCCCAATCCAAATTCTCATCAGTAGATGCAAAGGTCTCGAAGTAATTCGTACGGTCTAACCAAGTCGTACCATTGAATTGAGCTCCGTGATCTGAGATTTCCTTGGCAACCTCTTTATGTTTCTCTTTGGTTCCTTTGAATACCATGTGCTCCAATAAATGGGACATGCCGGTTTCCCCGTAACCTTCGTGGCGAGAGCCAACTAAATACGTGATATTAACCGTGATTGTTTGTTTAGAAGGGTCTGGGAATAATAAAACCCGTAGACCATTGGCTAATTTGTATTCCGTAATTCCTTCAGCCGCTGTGACTTTTTCTGGAATGGGTAATGATTTAGGCTTTTGCTGCGCAAATGCGTTAGCTCCTAAGCATAGGATGGCCAAACCGGTATAGAGTAGTTTTTTCATAGGAAAAATTTATAAATTTTACGAAATTAATGAAGTTGGTTTATTGCACGTAAGCTTTTGGATAAGTGGCAGAAAATCGGGGCAATTGGAAAAGAAATTATTTTTTGTATTGCTGGATTAACTTGAAAATGGCTTTCTGTGTTTCCAAATTTGGGAAATAATCGAAAATGAGGACGTGTTTATCGTAGTCGAGCATCAATCCGGTTTCCAAGAAATGAAATGCCTCTTTAAACTGTGCCGCTTTGATTAAAAAGATTGCCGAGCGATAATACAATTCTGCTTCTTCAGGTAATTCATCGATGGCCGATAACATGATGTCGGCCGATTTTTCATAATCCCCCAGTTCAAAGTGCATTTGTGCCCATTTGACCCAGGTAGGGGCAAAGAAAGAATCTAACTCTAAGGATTTTTGGAATGCCTCGTCTGCTGATATAGCATTTCCTAAATAAGCCTCCACGTCGGCTAAACCTGTCCAATACAATGGATTCGTTTCGTTCAGTTTAATTGCTTTTTTGAGGAAATGCAAGGATTCGAACCATTTATCCAATTCCGTCAAGCAAACGGCTAAGCCATAATATCCCTCATCCCAAAGTGGATCTATTTTGACTGCATCTTTGTAATAGGCTAACGCCTCATTGAATTGTTTTTGGCGCTCTAAACTGGCTCCCAAACAACAATACAATTCGGGATTCGGCTCGTCATGCTGCAAACAGAGTCGGTAAGCTTCCTCCGCCTTCACATATTCCTCCAAATTCATGTAGGTATTACCCAAATTGAATAGGGAAGAGGCAAAGGTGGGTTCAATGGCTAAGGAATATTCATAGGCATCGATTGCTTTCTCATACTTTTTTTGTTTGGAATAGGCAATGCCTAAATTGTACCAAGCGGTATATGAGAATGGATCTTGGTCGATGAATTTTTCATAATAAGGGATACTCTCCTCTATTTTTCCGATTTCATCCAATGCATTTGCTAATTCCACTAAGGCATTTTCATTCTCCGGATTGTGTTCGAGTGATTTCTTAAACATATCTACCGCCTCACGTGGCTTTGGCCAGTTTAAATAACATAGGCCAAGCCGAAAATACACATCATCTTTCTCCTCAGCATATTCCAAAATGTGCAGGAAAATCTCCACGGCCTTTTCGTGCTGCTTTAATTGGCTCAAGAGTGAACCTTTTACCATGAGGAGGTCTAGGTCGGTCGGGAAGAGCAACATAGCGTTTTCGATCAACTCAAATCCTGCTTCTGCCTGTTGCATTTCACCCAAAATTTGGGCTTTTAGCGTAATTAATTCTAAGGTATAGGGGAAGTGTTCTAATCCAATGTTACAGGCTTTTAAGCCCTCATCAAATTTCCCTTGAATGAAATAATGCTCCGCGATTTGCTCCAACGTGTCCAAATCAAAGAATGAATTTTCATCCTCATTGAGCATTTTTTCGAAGCGATTTAACGAAGATTGAATATCCTCCTTATGGTCATCAAATTCGGGATCCAGCATGTAGGAAAAATTGGTTGGAATTAGTTCTAAATTACTAATTGTTTTTTAATAAACAGCCTTTCGATGTACTTTTGTTCAAAACCCAAGGTAAGATGTCAAAACCGCGTGCTATTATTGATTTAGGGACGAATACATTTCAGTTGTTAATTGCTGATAAGGATCCGAAAACGGGTCAAATGCGGGTTTTGTACGAGGACCATCGACCCGTTGGCCTTGGCAAAGGTGCCATGGAAACAGGACTGCTACAATTGGACGCCATGGCGAGGGCCTTGGAAGTATTGGAAAGATTTCTTTGGCATGCGCAAGACAAAGGATGTGTTTCGATTAAAGGCATAGGAACAAGTATACTTCGAAATGCTCGGAATGCAGGGGTTTTTATCGAATTGGTTGAATCGCAATTAGGGATTCCGATTCAAGTTATATCGGGTATTCAAGAGGCGGACTATATTTTTCAGGGTATTCGACATTCATTGCCTCAGCCTTGGAATCAGGTTTCCATGGTTATGGATATCGGAGGCGGAAGTGTTGAATTTATTATTTTTCAAGGAAGCGATATTCTTTTTAAAACCAGTTTGGAATTAGGGGGGCTCAAATTGCAATCGCTATTTCATGTGGATGGGGAATTTAATGCACAAATTGAGCATGAATTGGATCGTCATCTGATTCATGGATTAATTGATGTTACTGATGCCGTTGCATTATATCGGCCATGGAATTTGATTGGCGCTGCTGGAGCTTTTGAGACACTAGCAGAAATTCAATTAGCACACGGGTATTTAGAAAAGATTGAAAAGGTTAATTTCTTGAATTTAGATGGATTTTATCTGTTGAAGGAGAAAATGGCCAACATGAATTTAACAGAGCGTCAAAGTATCCCTGGAATGAAGGCGTTTCGTGCCAGCATGATTCCTTATGCTAATTGTTTGATTGAATCGGTACTTCAACAAGGGATTATTGAATCCTTGTGTATGTCGATGTATAGTTTAAAAGAAGGCTATTGGTATACTAATCAAGAATAATTCAACAAATGCAGTCAAATTTTTTGAAAAAGACAATATTTTTGGCCAACTTTAAGTTTATATTAAATCATTAAAATTTTCAACAAAGCTATATGTCTTCATTACTTAATTTTATTCTGTTAGATGCTGCTCAGGTAGAGGAATTCACGGTATTAAGTTTATTGGAAAAAGGGGGATATGTCATGTATCCGATTCTATTTTTGTTTACGGCTGCCTTATTTCTTTTCATTGAACGTTATTTATACATTCGCAAGACATCACGTATTGATGAAAATTTCCTTCATAACATCAATGAATTGCTATTAGCAGGTAACATTCAAGGTGCCGTGACTTATTGCAAAAATTCTAAGTTTCCAATTGCCAATTTATTAGAGCGCGGTTTAGGTCGTTTAGGTTCTCCTATTCGTGATATTGAAGATGCGATAGAGAACAAAGCGAAGTTGGAAATTTATAACATGGAGAAGAATTTGGGTATTCTTAGTTCTATTGCTCGTATTGCTCCTATGTTTGGTTTCTTGGGTACGGTGACGGGTATGATTC
>CANGCD010000203.1 GCA_947452215.1 Cytophagaceae bacterium
ACCCATTCATGCTCAGGCGCTAAGACCATGAAAGACACCCCGTAAATGGTATCCACACGTGTCGTAAATACTTTAATTTTCTTATCTGAAATTCCCTCAATTTCAAATTCAACATCCGTACCAATTGATTTCCCAATCCAATTACGTTGTTGTTCTTTCAACGAATCCGACCAATCTACCTCCTCTAAACCACGTAATAAACGATCAGCATAAGCAGTGATTCGCATCGACCATTGGCGCATTTTTTTCTGCTCCACAGGATAGCCTCCGCGCTCAGATAATCCGTCTTTTACTTCATCATTCGCTAATACCGTACCTAATTGAGGACACCAGTTGACAACCGAATCATCCAAATACGCCAAGCGGAAATTCAATAAATACGCATACTGCTCCTCCTCACTCATCGCATTCCATGCATCCGCAGAAATACGCTCCACATCATCCTCGCATACAGCTTTTAGGCCAACAGAACCTTTGGTAGCTAAAATACTTTTCAAGGTATCAATCGACTCCGCTTGATCTGATTCCTGGTTGTACCAAGAATTGAACAATTGCATAAAAATCCACTGGGTCCATTTGTAATAGGCAGGATCCGAGGTACGAACCTCACGTGACCAATCGAATGAAAAACCCATGTTTTTCAATTGCTCAATGTAACGCGTAATGTTTTGCTCCGTCGTAATCGCAGGATGTTGACCGGTTTGAATCGCATACTGCTCAGCTGGCAAACCAAAGGAATCGAATCCCATCGGATGCAATACCTCATACCCTTGCAAACGCTTATAACGTGCCATAATATCAGAGGCAATGTACCCGAGTGGATGGCCAACATGCAGCCCCGCTCCCGAAGGATAAGGAAACATGTCCAACACATAATACTTGGGTTTATTGGGATTTACCTGTGCTTTGAATGTTTGGTTGGTCTCCCAAAATCCTTGCCACGCTTTTTCGATGTCACGAAATTGATACTCTGAACGCATATAATTATTTGTTTTTCAAAAGGGCATGCAATTTACACGAATTTTGCGAAAAAATATTTACTCTACTTTATTGGTAGATTAAGTAAAGTCTATTAGTTTTGTAGGATTATAAATTTCAATCATGTCTACACAATCTGACTCCGCCCCGAACAAGCCCAAATTTCCCAGCTTATTGAAAGCGATTAATATCATATGGAAACGAGAGCGCAGCATCACGGAAGTCATCATTCATATCAGCAATGCATTGGCCTTAATGATTGTCGGCCATCTAATATTTTCCTACCTAACCGCAGAAAATATCATTGCCGTATTCAATACAGTCAATGCTGAAATCCTGTACTATGTATTAGGAGGATTTATCGCTCAAATGATTGATGGTGCACTCGGTATGGCTTATGGCGTCACAGCGACGACTTTTCTCATGGCCGTGGGCATTACACCCGCTGCGGCATCCGCTAGTGTACATGCATCCGAGGTTTTTACATCAGGAGTTTCAGGCTATATGCACTTGAAATTCGGGAATGTGAATTCCAAACTTTTTAAAACCTTGGTTATCCCTGGAATCATCGGCGCCATTTTAGGGGCTTATGTCTTATCTTCCTTAGAAGATTATGCCGGATACATTAAACCCATCGTATCAATTTATACACTATTCCTAGGAGCCATTATCATCCGCAAGGCATTAATTAAACGCCAAGAAAAACGTCAATTAAAGAAAGTAGGTTGGCTGGCGCTCTTCGGTGGATACCTAGATTCCATCGGTGGCGGCGGCTGGGGACCCATTGTTTCCTCCACGTTAATTGCTTCCGGACGTCACCCAAAATACACGATTGGAAGTGTTAACCTAACCGAATTCTTTGTCTCTTTGGCTTCCTCGCTGACCTTCTTTACCGTCATCGGATTAGGATATTGGCAAGTCATTGCGGGTTTAATTTTAGGGGGTGTCGTTGCTGCGCCCATTGCCGCACGTTTGGCAAATAAACTTCCTGTCAAGAGTATGATGATCTTGGTCGGAATTGTGATTATTGTTGTAAGTCTACGCCAAATCGTCTTAGGCGCGGGAAAATTCTTTTAATCGCCTTGCATTTTCCGAGTGCTTACTTTCCCCTTCGTATCCACGAATCTTAGCACAGCCATATTCGATACCAACATATCATAGGTCTTACCGGCTTGTGTATTTAGGGTTGATACTAATTGACCCGCCTGATTAAATACCTGTAATGTTCCCGTCTCATTCGTAAGTACATGAATAAGACCCGAACTAGGATTCGGCCAAACTTGCAAGGCCTGCGTTTGCAGCGCATCCCAAACGGGTGAACTGCTGTTGTTTGCCAACAAATACACGCCACCTCCACCTGTTCCCACGACAAAATCCAAGCGACCATCCAAATTGAAATCCACGACTTGCAAACGGGCATTTCGACCTATGGTAAATCCTTGTACATCGATACTCCTCCAAGTCAAGTTATTACGTGAGGCATCGAAATTTCCAACATGCCAATTACCTTCCAGATCAATCCCAATAAACTCTTCGCGACCATCCCCATCCACATCAGCGAATTGACAAGTCCGCAATTGCCAGGATTCCTTACTCAATTCCCCCCAATCAGCGCTAGTAGCGGATTGAAGTTGTCCGGACCGCTTTAAAACCAAATAACCATAGGGACTATAGATGGGAATTTCACCAAAATTCAAATCCATACTTATCGGACTCCATTGTTGATTAGTCAATTGAAACACCTTTGTCCCAACCGAACTTTGACCGATTGCCAACAATTGATCGCCGTTCATTTGCAAAACGAGATCTGATAATGCGAATCGAGTGGAAAGTCCAAGGTAATCGGCCGATTTGAAGACCAAGACACCCGCTTGATTTTCGTACAAATAAATACTAGCATACACATCTTCCCCTTTCCGATATCCCGCATGGGCAATGAGTAAATCCAAATCCCCATCCGTATCCACATCATACATGCAAGGACTTGCCCGCTCCCCCACATCGATCATTTGATCCTGCAAGAAGGGTTTTGCTTGACCAGACGTAATCCGAAAAGAAGAATGTTGGAAATCTTGACGAAACCCTGCATTATCTGATGTATTGACGGATACAAATAAATCCTCCTTATTTCCGATTAATTGCAGCGGAGTAGCCGAATAAAATACCCCCGTTACGCTAGGAAATCCGTTTAGAAAATCAAAATCAAAATTTGAATACTTTATTTGCTGATTTGTCCCTGCGTTTTTCAAAAAAGCCAAATTGCTACATGAAACGTGACCCATGAATAAATCATTTCCTGACGTCCGACCTAAGCTATTTCCCACATGATCGACACGATTGAGTTGGCCGACGGCCTGCGTACGGATATCCGAATGAAGTATTTGAGCATCCCGACAATCATAATGAACAATGTCACCCCAATTTTGAGGCGACTTTTCGAAGTCCAAACCTGCTTTCCCCGTTTTTTGCATCGATACATTTTCGTGGAATTCGATGTAATGTCCGCCCGGTTCAAAAGCTAAGACGTCCACATCCCCATCGGCATCAACATCCGCAATCACAGGAATATCGGGTG
>CANGCD010000204.1 GCA_947452215.1 Cytophagaceae bacterium
CCGTCGTCGCATTCAAATGGGCGATTTCCTGTTCGGCCAAACCGAGCGATTTCACCAATTCGATATTGCGTAAGGATTCCGTCGTAGAGCCCGCTAAACCTGTAGATTCCTTAACAATTTCGATTTGAATGACCTTGATTTTCTTGCTTAAGACCGAGGAAACCCAGCCAATCAAAGGCCCTGTGACCAAGAACAAAGGCATAACCATCCAATGCACCGAAAAGGCATAAACGGATATAAATACCAAGGCAATAACGGATTGAAAAAGGATGTTTATTCCTAAGGTGATCAATTTCTCAACGTCAATGCGGACCTTTTGTAATTTTCCCAAAGTCTCGCCAGATCGTTGGTCTTCAAAGGTTTCATATGGCAACTCCAAGGAATGACGAATACCGTCTGAATATAAATTAGCTCCCACCTTTTGCGTGACCGTGTTAATCATGTAGTCTTGAAAGTTCTTCGCCACCCGACTCACAAAGGCTACGCCGACAGATGCTAATGCTAAAGGCCAAATGGCATCCACGAACTGCGACATGGTATGTGTTTCCACATGATATACCGCTGCAACATCGTCAATGATTTTTCGGAAGATATACGGATCCATCAACGAGAAAATCTGGTTGGTCGCTGCAAGACCCAAGGCCGCGAAAACGCGCCAGCGGTATTGAGTTAGGTATTTAAGTAGTAATTTCATGTTGTTGTTATAGAGACGCGAAAACTCACGTCAAAATTGTAGAGACGCGATACCTCGCGTCTATTTATGTATTTATGAAGACGCGAAGTATCGCGTCTCTACATATTGGTTATACAAACCGCCCCAAAGCCATTTCCGCCACCGTCTTGCCAATCGACAAAGATGAAGTGGCCGCCGGACTAGGAGCATTCAAAATATTGATCACCTTTTCATCTTGCACAATCGAAAAATCATCGAGCAACCCTCCACTGCGATCACAAGCCTGTGCACGAACACCTGCACCTCCTTCGACCAAATCACCGATTTGAATTTCGGGAATCAAGCCTTGGAGAGCTTTGGTAAATGCTTCTTTGGAAAAACTACGGTACATTTCACCGAGACCTGTTTCCCAATATTTAGCCGCCACTTTTTGGAATCCCGGCCAAGTTAAGGTGTCCCAAAGTTCCTTTGCATTGATTCCTAATTTAGTATATCCCTCTTTCTTAAAGGCCAAAACGGCATTGGGTCCAGCCTCCACCCCGCCACGCATCATGCGGGTGAAATGTACTCCCAAGAAAGGGAAATTCGGATCTGGAACGGGATAGATCAAGTTCTTTACCAAATATTCTTTATCTGCTCTAAGCTTAAAATATTCTCCACGGAACGGCACGATGCGCACGTCCAAGGGTTCTTTTTGTGTCCATTGCGCAACCTGATCCGAATACAAACCCGCACAATTGATGATTAATTTTGCTTCGTAAACCGCTTTTTCAGTTTCGACAATGGAATACGTGAGTCCTTTGGTAATGTTCGTTACTTTTTCACCCAAATGCATCTCACAACCTTTTGCTTGAATGCCTTGCGCTAATTTCGCGGCAACCGCCCGGTAATCCACGATGCCCGTTTGTGGCACCCACATCCCTTCCACACCAATCACATGCGGTTCATGCTCGCGCATTTCCTCCAAGCTTAATTTCTTCAAGCCATCCAACCCATTTTCCTGGCCCCGCTGGTACAAATTCTCCAATTGCACGCGCTGTTCTTGTGTACTAGCTACAACGATTTTACCCGTTAACTCGAAAGGAATATCCTCTTTTTGGCAATAATCAATTAATTGGTGATAGCCTTCGATGCAATTTTTGGCTTTCAAGGAACCTGGCTTGTAGTACAGGCCCGAATGAATAACCCCAGAATTATTTCCGGTTTGGTGCATGGAAACCATTTTCTCCTTTTCAAAAAGGGCGATTTTCAATGCTGGGTTTGCTTCGAGTAAGCGATGTGCTGTTGCGAGGCCTACAATGCCACCGCCAACAATAATAATATCCATTGCCATAGCGCTAGAGATTCAAAATAATAAGCGACAAAGATACGAAATCCTCCGTCGGAATTATCAATTAATTATCATGTACTTGATGAATTTTCACCCTTCCTTGGGCTATTTTTTTGTAGCTTTGTGCTCCCTCCACATAACTTCTCAAAACCTCCAAGGATTGGCGAAGCTGAGGGTTAAAGAACAAAGACGTGAATCCACAGATCGAACAATTGTATCGCATCGCGCAAAAGCCATCCCGAATCATTTTGGGATTAATGTCGGGCACCTCCATGGATGGCCTGGACATGGCGCTTTGTCGGTTCAGCGGACAAGGATTACAAACGCAATGCGAAGTATTACGATTCGCCTCTGTTCCATTTGAAGATTCCTTCAAAGAATCGATTCGGATGGTATTTGCGAAGGAAAATATTCATTTCCCTACCTTGAGTACCTTGAATGCCTTGATTGCTCGGACACATGCTAAGATAATTTTGGAGACTTTAAAAATCTGGGGCATGGAACCATCGGAAGTGGATGCGCTTGCATCGCATGGGCAGACGGTGATGCACCGACCGGACCGGACGGGTGTGTTACCGCATTCAACTTTACAAATTGGAGATGGGGATCATTTGGCGCATTTGACAGGAATCATCACCCTTTCGGATTTCCGACAAAAACATGTGGCAGCTGGAGGCGAAGGTGCGCCTTTGGCGATGTTTGGGGATTATTTCTTGTTTACCAAAGCCGGAGAAGAGCGAATTTTATTGAATATCGGAGGCATTGGAAATTTTACCTATTTGCCGGCGGATCAAGACCCGAAAGGCATTTTGGTGACAGATACAGGGCCGGGCAATACCTTGATTGATGCGTGGGTACGCGCACATTATCCGGGTAAATCCTATGATGAAGATGCCCAAATCGCGCTTTCAGGAAAAGTCAATGCCGCATTTTTAGCCGCTTTGATGAATCTACCCTTTTTCCTAGAATCGTTCCCCAAAAGTACGGGGCCGGAATATTTCAATTTGGAACAAATCAACGAAATGATTCCGGTTGGCCTACCTAGCGAGGACGTTTTGGCGACCTTAACACGCTTCACGGCGGAAAGTATCGCCCTAGCCATTCAGCACTATACGGGCTTGCAGGAAGGAAAGATCTATGTGAGTGGCGGAGGAGCGCGCAATCCATTGTTGGTGAAGCATTTAGAAAATTTATTACCGAGCTTTTCGCTGCAGGATTCTGCCATTTTGGGCGTTGACTCCGCAGCCAAAGAAGCCGTTTTATTTGCCTTATTGGCCAACGAAACCTTGATGGATCCGAGTCCTGCGCACGATCGCCGACTAGGCGATTCGCCTTGGATGACGATGGGGAAGATTAGTTTATCGAATTGAGTGAAGAGTGAAGAGTTAAGAAGTAAGAGTGAAGAGTTAGGAGTTAAGAATTAAAACGCCAGACTAGCGACTAGTGACTAGCCACTTTCCACTGACAACTGATTACCGACAACAGACCACTGTCCACTGACAACTGATATATGAAATA
>CANGCD010000205.1 GCA_947452215.1 Cytophagaceae bacterium
ATCTCGGGATTAGTGGCAGCGGAATTGCAATTCGCCGACTTCAAATACATCGACCTATTGAGTCTATTAGAAGTAAACGGAGAATGGAAAATCGTTACTCGGGTATTCAGCCGTGTAGAATTAGATGTCAACCTTAAAGGAAGTGCAGCTGCAAGTCCAAAAGGAGCAGCCCCAGCACCTGCGAAAAAAAGTCCCGCGAACATTAAGCCTAAGAAGGATGATGGATGGTAGACATTAGACTTTGGACCTTAGACTATAGAAAAATAAAGAGTGGGGACTTCGGTGTTACAGCCTAATACCTGGGGACTAGACGCAAATACGTATCTAACGTCTAATGACTAAGGTCCAAAGTCTATTTGTGTAAGAATGAAAGCGCTATAGAGCTGATAAGCATCAATATGCCCAAGATAAAAAACACCGTCGGATTTAACCCAGGAGAAGATTTTTCATTCAAGGATGCCTCATACGGGTTTTCAGTAAGATAGTGTACAGGGATTTCTTGCCCCACTTCACAATTACGTGCTAAGCCCTTATCTGCTTCCCTGCGAAATTCACTTCCATTCACATAATAGGATACGATTGGAAAATAAATAGGGAACCGACCTGAATGATCATCACGGGCATAGCGCTTCGAAATCTCAACGATTTTGCCATAGGTCATCTTCGAGTGTGCAATCCAAGCTTGACGTTTTTGATACAAAATAATTCCAACACCAATCAAGGCAAAAGCTATAAATGAAAATAGCACCAAAAACAAGGTCATTGAACCTTGAAATGAGCCCGTTGGCCTGCCAGAAATCAACAAAACACTTACTAAATTCATTGGGTTAGTTATACCGAAGGCTACCTGCGCTTCAAATTTTCATCAAAAGAAGTACTAATAAATCTGAAAATCAAATACTTAGCTCATCCGAACAATTTAGCTAGAAGTTGCATTTTGAGGCACTAAATATGCTTTTTTGCAAAAACCCCAAAAAGTGCATTTCATTTTGACCCATTCTTTGAAAAAATTGGAGAATTTTTGGAAATTAGGTTTTCAAAAACAATCAGAAAGCGCCAAAAATATATTTTTCGAAAATTTGATATTTCTTTCAAATTCGTATTTTTGACCCACAAGAAACCTATAAAATGAAAAATTCGACAAAAATACAGCTCATGACCATGATGTTCCTAATGTTCTTCGGATGGGGAGCCTGGTATGGACAAATGAGTAAATATTTATTAAGCACCTTACATGCTTCTGGCGACCAAGTAGGCAATGCCTACCTTACCTTCGCCATTGCTTCACTCGTGGCTCCATTTTTCGTAGGATTAATTGCAGACCGTTTTTTCGCTGCCCAAAAAGTAATGGGTGTCTTGAACATCATTGGCGGAGGACTCCTATATTTACTGAGTCAAACAACTGACCCCGAAATCTTCTTTTGGTATATACTAGCCTATACCATGTGCTTTGCACCTAATCTCGCGCTTTCGAACTCCATCGCCATGAAGCAAATGCAAAATCCCGAGAAGGAATTTGCCAATATCCGTGTGACAGGAACTGTTGCTTGGATTGTGGTGACCAATATCATTGGATTTTATGCCTTAGGTGACAATGTAGCTATATTCCATATTGCCATGTATAGCTCATTTGCTTTAGGTATTTATGCTTTTTTCCTACCCGATACGCCACCGAAAGCGGATAAAAATGCATCCATCGCGCAAATCATTGGTCTTGATGCCCTAAAATTATTCAAAGACCGCTCCTTTCTCATCTTCTTTATTTCATCTATTTTAATCTGCATACCCCTATCCTTCTATTATGCGATGGCTAATCCATCCTTAACTGATTCGCATATGAGTAATGTGGAAAATAAAATGTCATTGGGTCAGGTTTCAGAAGTTGTGTTTATGTTACTAATCCCGTTTGCATTTACCCGACTAGGCGTTAAAAAAATGTTGATTGTTGGCCTAGTAGCCTGGATCGTTCGTTTCCTTTGTTTTGGATACGGCGATGGAATCTCGAGTGAATGGATTTTATACATAGGCATCGTACTTCATGGAGTTTGCTATGACTTTTTCTTTGTGACGGGTCAAATTTATACCGACCAAAAAGCGGGACCGCACATCAAAAATTCAGCACAGGGTTTAATTACCCTAGCGACTTACGGCATTGGTATGGGCATCGGATCTAAACTCTCTGGCATTGTGTTGGATATTTATACCGCACAAGGCATTCACGATTGGAAGTCGGTCTGGATGGTCCCAGCAGGAATCGCACTCGTTGTACTCTTACTCTTTGTACTTTTCTTTCAAGACAAAAAACAAAGTACCTAGGTATTCTTAATTTTTCGAAGCATCCAAGGCATGATTCGTGGGGCAAATTGCTTCACGATTAAACCTAAACGCTCCAAAGCTCCACCAACGAAAAATTCATTTTTTCCTTGTGAAACGGCGTCAACAATTTTTTGAGCGGTTATTGCAGGATCGAGTCCTTTGGCTTGATTGGGGTCCATAAGCCCATATTTTTCGCCATGCTCATTCATCGCATGCAGCGAAATTTCCGTTCGAATATACCCTGGCAAAATCGTGCTAACCTGTACCCCATCGCCATGTAATTCTGCGCGAACAGAATCAAAAAAACCAATTAAGGCATGTTTGGTGGCACCATATGCCGCCCGACGAGGTGTCGAAATCCGTCCAGCGACAGAAGCTATCGGCACAAAAATACCCGCTTGCTGCTTTTGAAAGACGGGAATAACCTGCTGAACCAAATGAACAATCGAAAAGAAATTGATTTCAAACAAACGACGATACACATCAAACTTCGTATCGAGCACAAAAGAGCGTTGGCTCACCCCGGCATTTAACACCAGCACATCGATTCGTCCAAATGTTTGAATAACCTGCTCTACCATTTGGGCATGCAAGCCTAAGTCCACCATATCAAAAGGCAATACTAGCACACGGCCACCCTGTTGCTCACATCGCTCTGCAACACGTTGCAATTCTGGCTCTCTGCGCGCAGACAAGACCAAATTAGCACCTCTTGAGGCAAATTCATAGGCTAAGGCCTCACCAATTCCAGAGGAAGCACCTGTGATCCAGACAATTTTGTTTTTGAAATCCATGGTTTCAAAGATAGGAAAAATGTTGAATGTTGTGATGCGATACCAATTGTAGAGACGCGATACCTCGCGTCTATATATGCAAAAATAGAAAAGACGCGAAGTATCGCGTCTCTACAAGCTTTCTAGCTCCCGAAAGAACTCGGCCATGGGATTCACTTCCAGCAACTGTAATTTCTGCCACAGTCGAATGGCTTTCGTCATCAAGCCACTTTCAATCAAAAATCCATCATGCCCATACAAGGAATCGATTACCTGAAAAGATGCACCCGGAATATGTTTGGCCAAAAATTCCTGCTCCACGATGGGAAATAAGGCATCCGATTTAATCCCGATGACCAAGGTGTTCGATTTTATCTGCTTCAAGGCTGGAATAATTCCTCCAC
>CANGCD010000206.1 GCA_947452215.1 Cytophagaceae bacterium
ATTCCACCATCTCATCTTCATGCTCCAAGCCGCGGTAGACATTTGTCAACGACCGTAAACGATCCACATACAAGGCCGCGCAGCCCGACTTCTTCAATGTCCCGATATCACCACCGGAACCTTTGATCCACATTACTTCGGTTTCAGAACCTGTCAACGGGTCTTTGTCCTGCAACTTGACCGAGGTATTTCCTCCGCCATAATTCGTGATGCGTAAATCCGCACCAAGTATGTTGGAACGGTAGATAAATAAGTCAACTTCATTCCCCGCGAGTTCAGCAGCTTTGGCGTCGTCCCAGAGATAAGATACGTGTTTGTACATGGTAATTATTTTTTCTTAAAACTACAGAGGTAAAAGCGGCCAACCGTCCTATCCTACCTAGGGATAGTCAAATTATTTTTCCCGGCTTTCAATGGGTATTTCTTACCTTGCCAAACAAAGCTTCCACTCACCGTTCCCGGTAAAGTGATGGATGCGCTGCCCGGCTTATATTGTACCTGAATTTCTCCCTGCGGATGTGGCACCACCCCGTCAACCACTTTCAACGCTCCGAGGTGCGGCTCGATCTTCACTTTTGCGAAGGCTGGCGCATCCGAATCAACACCCAAGACAATGCGGAAAAATTCAATATTGGGACTAGAACCCCAGGCGTGGCAATCAGAACGCGATGTAGAAATATCGGATGTTTCTGCCCACGTAGACAATCCCATGTCGATGTTTTCTTTCCATTTATCTAACCATGTTAGGTAGTCGTTTCCTTTTCCCGCTTTTGTTAATGCCAAATGCAGGTAGTATTTAAAGTAGATTGAGGCAGGAGCTAAGTCCTTATCTGTCAGGAGTTTGCTTGACACCCCGCCAGCGTCAAAACCGGCCAAAATGGCAAGGGAATTAGCATGTTGGGAAAATTTATCATGCACCTCCGTATCCGCGTACAATCCTCGTCCAGCATCCCAATACAAAGACTTCAATACGGGCTTCAAAGCCTTTACTTTAGCCTCATAACGCGCCGCTAATTCAGGATATCCGAAATAGCGTTCAATTTCTGCAGCATTTTGCAAGATCCAACTATATTGAAAATCGATAACCGCTGAGCGCCCTGATGGCCCCACTGGTGCAATCCCGCGCGGCCAAGCATTTACCCAATCCGAGAAAGTCCAATAGGGAATATGTTGCAAGGTTCCGTCCGCTCCTTCAAAACGAGCAAAATAATCCAAGATACCACGCATACCGGCCAATTTGTTTTTCAAAAAAGAAGGATCTTTTCCATAACGCAAATAGTCATGTAACATCCCGATGTACCATAAAGAGAACGTAGGAATTTGTTGGTGCAAATCCGTCGGGTATCTACTCAGCGTAATTCCTTCCGCAATTCTCGAATGGTCCATGTGGTCCAGTGCCTGACGCACTAAACGTTCATCGCCTGCATAATACAAACTTACAAGCGCCTGAATCCGGGCATCGCCAATGTACTGCAATTGCTCATAGTAGGGACAATCCATGTAGGTTTCCACGGCACACAACCGCGCGGTGCGAAAGCCAACGTCTAGTAATTGGGGAATTAAGGGATTCTCCGTTTTTAACGAAGCCTTTGCTTGGAAGGGGAAACCTGTAAAAACACTTTTGAAATCTTGTAAGGTCAAAGCCTCCGCCTCGGTCTTTACCGTCAAACGCACATAACGAAAAGTACGATAGGTCATCGATTCAAAAGTATGGAAAGCGCCGTCGGCGATGAGGCTGTCCTTGCGGCCCAACCAGTATTTATTTTCGATATCGTTTCGATTGCCTTTGTGATTGCTATTTTTCGTAGTTGTGCTTAATGCCTTTTTCTCATATAGCCCCTCTGCATAAGTAAGACCTATTTTGGCATCTTTCCCTCCGCTAAAGGTCAATTGTGGATAGGCGTTTGTCAGCACTCCTTGGTCGATCCACAGATCCACCGAAGAATTTGCTGGAATCGTCATTGCTTTCCCATGAATCAAGTCCCCCTCCCCTTTACGAATAGCTGCAAATCGTTGGGATGTCAGTTCCATGGAAGGGATAGCAGACGGATATAACATCCAGCCTTTTGAATCAATTGCCGCACCTTTGGTAAGTCCTGGACCTAATGATTTTGCGGAGATGAATGGAGACCAAGCTTTCGCATATTCTTGTAATTCACCTTGACCAGCTACATAATATCCTGGAACTTTGGGTTGTAATGGAGATATGCCCAAATTTTTTGCGACTTGCCAATTCATATTAGTATTCAGGGCAGCATAAGACTCCTCATCAGCTTGCAGGATAAATCCAGTAGCATAAGAAATTTGTGCCTCCGGCTTTCCTTTCCCCTCATTCCAAACCAAAGCCTCAAGCGTATTATCTCCGGATTTCAAATAAGGCGCAATGTCCAAAGTCTCAAAATTCCAAAAATACAAATCCCCTCGAGCCGGACCAGCCGATACCCAAGTACCATTGACGTACAATTTGTAGCGATTATCCCCCGAAACGTGAATTAAGCATTTATTGGGTTTTTCGGATAAATTAACTGTTTTCTGAAATTTAAAAACCCCATAATCTTTTAAGCCTTGCATCGAGTAGACACTATTGGGATTTTCCGCATAGGTAATCCAAGACGCTTTCCAGGGTTTATTCCAAAGTTCGGGTTTTAGATTTTGGGCATAGGCCAAAGGGCCTGCCAATAGAAGGAAGGATAGGATAAGTTTTTTCATAGGTTTACCTTTTACATAATAAACCCCAGGCTAAAGCCCGGGGTTATAAATTTTAATAACCCCAGGTTTTAACCTGGGGAGTTTAGACTATTTCTTTTTCTTCGGCTGTGCCATATCCATGTAATCCACAACCAAGCTACTCAAGGCTTTGACACCTACTTGGAATTGCCCTTCATCTAATTGGAAATCTGGCGTATGATGACCTGCAACCTCACCCGCTTTTTTATTGTCAGGACGCGCTCCTAAAAAGAAGAAAATTCCAGGAACTTTTTGTTGGAAAAAAGAGAAATCCTCCGCCCCAGTATGTGCAGGAATTACACGTACGCGATCTTTTCCATTGACACCTTGAAGCGTTGGTAACATTTTTTCAACCAATTCAGGATTGTTGTATGTGACCGGATAACCTGTACCAATTGTCACATCGGCCTTTCCTCCACCACTTTCAGCAATGTTTGTAGCAATGTCTTTGATGCGTTGGTGCACTAATTTGCGTTGCTCAACGCCAAACGTACGAATCGTACCGATCATATGAGAACTTTCCGGAATGATGTTTTGACGAATACCACTGTGGATCGCACCCACAGTAACAATCGCAGGATCTTCCGTAATGTTCACAGAACGGGACACAATTGTCTGTAAACCCATTACGATTTGAGATGAAATGACAATGGGGTCAATACCCGTCCAAGGATTCGCACCATGCGCTTGCTTTCCCTTAACCTTGATATCCAATTGATCAACTCCAGCCATCGTTGCACCTGA
>CANGCD010000207.1 GCA_947452215.1 Cytophagaceae bacterium
AACGAGCGGAGGATTGTTCAGCTCACAAGGGTCAAAGATCGATTTGAATTTATCAGCCAATCGCATCGATGTGAATCATGTGAATGAAATCTTGCAAGCAAAGCCGACGATTGTTGCAATCAATTACACAAATCCTTGGGTGATCGAGGAAATCGATAAAGGGGCAGCGAAATCGATTATTGCTACTTTTGGTACGACGCAAGATGCCTTATTGGATATTGTAACGGGAAGCTATAAGCCAACGGGCAAGATGCCATTCACGACACCAATCAATCAAGCGGCCGTGGATTCAAATAAATCCGATGTTCCGGGGTATATGGAAGGTCCGGGATATGGATTATTTGCATTCGGACACGGATTGACGTATTAATATTAGACGCCAAAATGTTTCCACGATTCCTCTTCGATGGAAACAAACTGGCCTTCACTGGTAAAAAGAAGGATGTATAGGGTAAATTGATCTTCGAATTTAGCCCGGATACCGCGAGTATCCCGACTGATGATTTCGATATGCATGTGCTTTAACTTAAGACATATTTCATCCAAAGTCATATGTGTAAAGTCTCCCAAATTTGTTAATTCAGAATATTCATACTTTTGGAAATCGAACCATAAACGGATACGGTCAAACAAATTGGGCATTTGATACGATTTTAAATTAAAAACCAAAACACGGCCAATCAGGATAGATAAAAAATAATTTAACGGATTTACATGTCCGAATAATAAATTTTCGGACTACTTTTATCATTGTTCTAAATTGATACATGCTTCTTATTCTGTCGATTCTGTTGTTATTGGTATCCGCTATCCTTGTCGGATATAATTGGCGTTCACACCCCCCCACCATCTTAATTGCCAGTATATTCGTTATTTATGCGCTCTATTCTCTGCTTTATTATTTTACCATTGACACGAAAAACGACTTTTGGTATGCGGTATTATTTGGGCATTTAACTCCCTTTTGGTATGCCCCAGGTGCTTTATTATACTTTTATTATCGAAGTATGTTGTGCAATACACGAATATTTACTTCCTGGAAAGATGGCTTGCATTTTATACCTAGTCTATTGCAAATCTATGTAATGCTTCCTTATTACGGGATACCATTTGATCAGAAATTAAAAATTGCACACTTGATTCATGAAAATCCAGATTTGATTTATCAATATGCCAAAATATATACAATGTATTCGGTAGCATTTGATTTTGCAGCCAGGCCCATTTTGTTTGCCGCTTATATCATAGCTTGTTTGGGTTTATTGTATAAATACAGCCACTCCAGCAATAATCACCGTTACACGCTTCGCTGGTTGAGAGGATTTCTGTTACTGCTTTTTCTTGAAAACATCGTATACTCCATTGCGATATACCAGCTCGTTATACATTCATTCGGTTTCTCCTATGAAGTTGTCCAGCTAATGCATAAAATCACGGGCGCCGCATTATTCGTCGTACCCATTTTTTTACTCTGTTTTTTCCCACAAATCCTATACGGCAATTTAAAACCGAGTCAAATAGCTAAAAAACTTCAAGTTACCCGCACCCAAGAGGTGTCATCATTTTATGACCTCTCGGAGCGTATCCAAAAATATGTATTAGATGAGCAGGTTTTCTTAAACCCCGATTTAGAGATTTCCGATATCTCTTTTGCATTAAAAGTCCCTAGGCATCACATTGCTTATTGCTTTACGAATGTCCTAAAGCGAAAATTTACCTCTTACAAAAATAAACTTCGGGTAGATTATGCAATAAATCTGCTGGAAAAAGGGGAGTCACAAATGACCAGCATCGATGGCATCGGTGCGAAATCTGGCTTCAAATCTCGATCCTCTTTTTATGAGGCATTTAAAGTGGAGACAGGGATGACGCCCAATCAATTTTTGAAAAATCGGTCGGCCAACTAAATTACAGGTTGTATTTCAGGCCAACCGTTGCAATCACTTGACCATCGGTTAACGTATAATTGCCAAAGGCTTTGGCCTGAAAATGCTTATTGATATCATAGGAAATTGTCTCGGCGACACCCATTAAATCCCCAACCGACAAGTAATAGCCTTGCGTGAGCAAATTCCAATTCTTGTAGTGGTAGTTGGTATTTCCAGATACCAAAGTCACTTTAAAATCCGTGTTGCGCGCATTCCCATTTAAGATAAACGATCCAAGAGTCCATTTTTCACTCACGGGATAAGACAAGGTCAATTCCCGACCGAAGAAACTCGTCACCTCGTAATCCTCCGTCATTTGAAATGCCGGAATATGAATACCTGCAGTTGCTTTGAACTTCTTGTCAATAAATCGATAGCGCGTGAACAATGCCACTGTCGTAGGTGTCATGCTCTTCATGCGCATCATGTACATCAAAGACCCCGTCAATCTTTTCTTCGGGTTGGTGCTCGCATTGATGATAATATTGGGCTCTTTTGAAGTAAAAGCTGGAATAAACGAAAAACCTCCGGAGCTCAATTCGATACTACCTGTTTGAGCGTTCAACGAAAATACGGCTAGGAAAAGGCAAAGGGCTAACAATTGTTTCATTTTGATACATTAGGAGGTTTGAAGGTGCAAAAGTAAGCCTTTTCCATTCTGAAAACAACCAAGGGCTTTTTTCGGTTAACTCATTATGTCCAAAACGCCCATCAATATTGTCTGGTTTAAACGTGATCTCCGCTTTACGGACCACGAGCCTTTGTACCGGGCTTTGGAGGAAAATATTCCGGTATTATTGGTCTATTTTTTTGAACCTTCGATGATTGCGTTCCCCGACAGCGATGTGCGGCATTGGCGATTTGTGCATGAATCATTGATGGAAATGCAGGGGCGTTTGGAAGATCGGAACGGGATCCTGCATATTTTCCACAACGAAGTGCTGCCCGTGTTTCAGGCTTTGGCAGAACAATATGACATTCGCCAAATTTTCTCTCATGAGGAGATTGGGAATGATTTGAGTTTTAAACGGGACAAGGCAGTTGCGGCATTTTGTAAGCAGGCCAACATTACTTGGAATGAAACACGCACAGGTGGCGTCATTCGAAAATTGAAATCCCGCAAAACTTGGCAACAGCGCTGGGAAGAAACGATGCGGCATGAACCCTATTTTGTGCGGGAAGACAATTGGAATTTGCTTCGATTATCCCCTGAATTTTATGAGGCTTGGAAAGGTCCCGAATTACCCCTTGAATTCAAAACACGTAACCCTATTTTCCAAGAAGGTGGCGAATATTGGGGTTGGAAATACATGAAAAGTTTCATCGATACACGGCACACCGCCTACAGCTCATCGATTAGTAAACCGGAGGCCAGTCGGCGAGCATGCAGCCGCATTTCTCCCTATTTAGCCTACGGAAATATATCCATGCGGATGGCTTATACCTATACAATGCAGCATTACAAGACGGCTTCAAATAAACGGGCGCTGTCAAATTTTACCTCCCG
>CANGCD010000208.1 GCA_947452215.1 Cytophagaceae bacterium
AGATCAATTTACCCTATACATCCTTCTTTTTACCAGTGAAGGCCAGTTTGTTTCCATCGAAGAGGAATCATGGAAACATTTTGGCGTCTAATATTAATACGTCAATCCGTGTCCGAATGCAAATAATCCATATCCCGGACCTTCCATGTACCCCGGAACATCGGATTTATTTGAATCCACGGCCGCTTGATTGATCGGTGTCGTGAATGGCATCTTGCCCGTTGGCTTATAACTTCCCGTTACAATATCCAATAAGGCATCTTGAGTCGTACCAAATGTAGCAATAATCGATTTTGCTGCTCCTTTATCGATTTCCTCGATCACCCAAGGATTGGTGTAATTGATTGCAACAATCGTCGGCTTTGCTTGCAAGATTTCATTCACATGATTCACATCGATGCGATTGGCTGATAAATTCAAATCGATCTTTGACCCTTGTGAGCTGAACAATCCTCCGCTCGTTGGTATCAACCATAATAATACCACATCCGCCTCTT
The DNA here is from genome assembly GCA_947452215.1 of Cytophagaceae bacterium. Classification (GTDB taxonomy): domain Bacteria; phylum Bacteroidota; class Bacteroidia; order Cytophagales; family Spirosomataceae; genus Aquirufa. The sequence goes on from CANGCD010000208.1 coordinate 498, forward strand.
CTTTCGTCGACACGAATTCCAAACCCGGGTAGTTAGGTTTCGATACTTTGATCGCTTCTCCAGCATTGCGTCCCGACTGGAAATAGGTCTCGAAATATACCTTGGTTTTCTTCGCCAAAGGCAACCGCTTGTCATCGTTGCGCAACAACACAATCGACTTCCGAAGCGCTAATTCTGCCGCGGCAACGGCTTCCGGATTCCCTACCGTTTTTACGGCTTCTTCTACATCCACGTAAGGATTTTCAAAAAGGCCTAATTCGAATTTTTCGGTTAATAATTTGGCTACCGATTGATTGATTCGCTCCTCTTTGACTAAACCCTTTTTCACCACTTCAATCAGTGTAGTTGGATCCGCCGCACCCGAGAAAATATCTACACCTGCGTTCAATGCTTTTTGGTAACGCTCCTCGATGCTCAAATTTTCGACTCCCCAGGGCATCATTTCAATTGGGCCTGTATCGGAATTGATGATTCCGTGGAAGCCTAATTTGCCTTGTAATAAATCGCCTATCATGGCTTTGTTGAACGAGAATCCTACCTCTTCAAATTCCTTACCTTTTGGCGCGGAATAGTACGGCATAATGGCTGATGTTCCCGCGGCAATAGCTGCTTTGAATGGCTTGACATGGAAGTCGAACATGCCGCCTGGATAGTGCGCAAATTTCCCCCAATCAAAGTGAGAATCTTGTCCGCCTTCTTGTGGGCCACCGCCAGGAAAGTGCTTGGTTGTCATTGCCACTGAGGTGTTTGATAATTTATTTCCTTGGAAACCGAGTACGATTTGGGTGATCATATTCGACGTCAAATCAGCATCTTCCCCGAAGGTTCCTTCCACACGTCCCCAACGAGGTTCTGTGGCTAAGTCGGCCATGTACATATACCCCTTGCGCAATCCTACGGCACGCCATTCTTTGGCAGCGGTTTCCGCAAATTTACGGGTTAACGGAAAGTCGCGCATCGCGGCTAAGCCCAATTCTCCTGGCCATTTGGAAAAGGATGTTACTCCTACACTCAATCCGACCGATGCATCCGTTGTCACGTGGTTACGTGGATTGGATGCGACGATGGCTGGAATTCCTAAGCGTGTCGACTCGCAAAGCTCCTGTAGATTGTTTGACCATTTTGCCATGATTGCAGGTTCCGCGTTTGCACGCAAAATGAAATGACGTAAATGGAATTGCGTAACGCCTTTGGTTGTACCGGCTGCTGACATATTTGGCGCACCTAGGGGTTTGCGAGTAAACATATTCGTATTTTGAACTAAATCTTCTTCATTAAATCCGTCGGTTATTTTGGGTCTAGGCCCTCCGCCCTGAACCCCATTATTGAAAACTTGATCTCCTCCCATGCGGGTTGTGCTTATCAGCATAAATCCTAGTTTTTCCTCGAGGGTCATTTGGGAAACCAAATCCTTCACACGCTCGGCAACCGGCAAACGCCAGTCTTCGTATTTGTCCAGTTTATTGTTCTTGTTGAGATCCTTAAAGGATAATTTCCCTACGCGTAATGTCGGCGTTTTCATAGCGACAAGGACCGGCTGCGTTTGGGCTAGTAATGAACTAGAGGCAAAAAGCAATGCAATAAGAACACGTGATTTCATAGGTTTTTTCTTTCTTTGTATGGTAAAGCATAAACCCTACGATTTCTAATCAAGTTAGCGTGATGAAAGACCCGAATGTTGACGAATTTCTACAATGTGCCGACAAGTGGCCGAAAGAAATGGCCTATTTACGCCGAATTTTATTGGACTGTTTGTTGACGGAAACCTATAAATGGCAAACGCCTGTCTATATGTTTGGGACCAAAAATCTGATAGCCATTTCAGGATTAAAAGATCATTGTGCCTTGAATTTTTTCAACGGTGCGCTCCTGCGAGATGAAGAGGGAATCCTAATTAAGCCGGGGGAGCATACGCAATTAGGGCGTTGGATGAAGTTCAGCTCGGTTCAGGAGATTATGGCTAATGAAGATTTAATTAAAGCCTATGTTTTCGAAGCGATGGAGGCGCAAAGGTTAGGAATTACGCTCGAAAAGCCAGCAGAAATACCACATCCAGAAGAATTAACGGCGATCTTGGATAAAAAGCCTGCGCTAAAATCGGCCTTCGAAAAATTAACACCGGGTCGGCAGCGCGCCTATCTTCGTTTTTTTACCGACGGAAAACAGTCCGAAACACGCACACTACGCATCGAGAAAAATGAGAAATACATTCTCAAAGGATTTGGTTTGACAGATTGTATTTGTGGCCTAACCAAGAAAAAGCCTGGATGCGATGGTTCCCACCGAGCCATTGAAAACTTTAAGAGATGACGTAAAGAAGTCATACGAAAGGCGTTTGTTTAGTCTATTATAAACCTCAATTTTGGCCCATGAATTTTGGAGAACAATTAAAGGAAATCCGTACCTCGAAGGGCTTAACCCAAATCGAACTATCCGAAAAAAGCGGGATTGCTCTTCGTACCGTGCAACGTATGGAGCGCAACGAAGGGAAGCCGAGCTTGTATTCGATGAATGCGATTGGCGAAGTATTGGGGGTGAATTTGACTTTGTTGTATGCTCCGGATTTGGAAACCGAAACACGTAATATTATGGAAAGTACAGACCAACAATTATGGCTGATTGCCAAAAGACGTGCCAAATTTAAAAGAAGCCTTAGCGCTTATTCACTAGTGATTCCCTTTCTCTGGATCATTTGGTATATAACGATGCCTGGGGAAATCAGGTGGAATCATCTTCCTTGGCCTGTTTGGCCGATGCTGGGTTGGGGCTTGGGATTAGCTATTCAATATGCCAAAGCCTATGTGATCGAAGCGGACTCTTTGGAACAAAAGGAGTATGATAAGTTAAAAGCGAAGCAATAAAAAAAGCCGGCTCAATTGAGCCGGCTTTTCATTCAAACCCTAATTATTTATACTGTAAATCGAAGCGATCTAAG
>CANGCD010000209.1 GCA_947452215.1 Cytophagaceae bacterium
CTAAATAGCCGACCGAATCTACAATGTACATCAAGAAGCCTATGTTCGCTTTATGTCGAGTGATGGCTATCATACGTTCAAATACGGAAGTTGTTATCGTTAAATAAGGTAAGTAGATCCCGAACCCCGTTAAGACAATTAACCAAAAGGGATTCATAAAGAATTGCCCCCAGATTCCAGCCACGATTAATAGGATAAAGCCCGTTGTAATCGCGAACATACTGGTAAAAAATGCCCGAAAATTATTTTTAATCAATACTAAACTTCCATTGATTCCTAATATTCCAATCGTCACCCAAATTTCCGTTTGTGAATAGGTGGCAGGTAGGCTTGCATAACCTAAGTATTTCCAGATTTCTGGCGCAAAATCAGATCGAATACCCCTTAGGAGCGATGCAGACAAATACAGTAAACTGATACAAAGAATTCCGGGCCATAATTGCTTGATTAGCAATTTGCGATCTTGATGATTCATAGGCGCCCTTTCGGATCGGTCTTGTATTTCTTGCGAACTAGGTTTCGGGATTTTTGTCAGCATCCAAACAAAAAATAACAAGGGTAATGCATATAATAATCCTGCTGTAAAAGGCATCCAGTTTTCGGCTACACCCCAGTTTAGCAGATTCATTCCAACAGATTTGGAAACACCATCAGCCAAAATAAAACTAGACCCAAGTGCTGCTATGTATAATTCTGTATTTTTCTTTCCTTCTAAAAAACCTTGGATATAGCCAAATATCATCCCGAGTGGCAAGCCATTTAATACGAGAAAAATTAAATTCCAGGGTCTTGGGATAATCCCGAATCCCAACAAGGCTACTTCCGCAATTAAGATACTAAGCAAAATTGCGCGCGCACGCTTTTTCCAAGTTATGGAAGAAACGAAGAATATTCCGCACCATTTGGAAAGCATATAGCCCGCAATTTGAGCGGAAATCAAGATAGATTTCCAATGAATGCCCAACCAATATTGATCCACATATTGTCCCGCCGTAAAAGGTTTACGAAAACCATACACACAGAAATAACAGCCAAAGGCTGCAATCATCGACCATGCAGGGTGCTGAGTCCATATGGACTTTCGAGTGAAAATTGGTTTCGGAATTGCTAAACTCATTTTAATTGGCCTGTTATCAACGTTCGGTAATAGCCCAAAGGGCGAACGTCCATGTTGGGCACTTTAGCTAAATCGTCGAATCGACGTAACTGAACCGCATCTAGATAAAATTGATTTTGCTCAAACATTCGACATTCCTCCGCATTCATGGGGCCTCCTTGAAGTTTCAAACTTAGGAGCGATGGTTCGCTTAAACGACCCAGATATTCAGGTTCTGTAGCACATAAGTAGCGCTTTGCTGCTACATGTAATCGAACCGGTTCAGCGACTGCTGGAATAAAGTATTTGTCTACGAATCGAAATCCGAGTTCTTCATGTAGATCATCAATCCCTTGTTCGGGTGCATCATCAGGCAAGGCATGCAACATGTGGCCGATGTCATGCAATAAACTCGCGACGATGATATTCGAGGAGCAGCCTTCTTCGATGGCTAAATGTGCAGCTTGTAAGGCATGTTCGCCTTGGGTAACCGCTTCTCCCCCATACTCAGAGTCGCCGTTTTTTTCGAAAAGGGTGATTATTTTGTCTACTAGGGTATTCGGCATAGAATCTTAAGATGTATTTCATTAATTTAGTAATGTCAAATGGCTTTAAAAACAGCCTAATCGTTATTTAAACAGAACTTTATATCTGATTAATTATTTCATAATATGCCCCAGCACATTTTACTTCGAGCAGTTGAAAAGTTGGATTTAATCCAGGTAAAAGGACTCATTGACGAGCTGGAAAATAAAGTTTCTGACCTTGAGGTTTTTGAATCGATTTTTCAAGAATACCTCCTTCATGAAAACACGCTCATGTATGTTATCGAGCATCATGTTGATGGCATTATTGGTTTTGTATCATGTAAAGGCCAACGGCTTTTACACCACCAAGGTTTAGTTTTTGAAATACAGGAAATGATTGTCAGTACTGGCCAACAAGGAAAGGGATATGGACGCTTGCTTTTTGAAATAGTCAAAAAAGAAGTTGTGGCACGCGGCGCAAAAACATTGGAGGTCACGTCCAATAAAAGGCGCAAAGAAGCCCATGCATTTTATGAATCCATGGGCTTCCGAAATTCACATGAAAAGTTTACGATTTATTTTTGACCAAGGCGCAAGGCTTCTCGCATTTTGCCGAATAAATCATAATTGTGATAAATGCCATTGAAATTTTCAGCGCCTGGTCCAAACGCAAAAACCGGAATCATTTGACCCGTATGACCTTTGGTCGTAAATTCAGCTTTTACCTCACCCGTTTGCATATTGCCTCCCATTAAGGCCATGCCGCCCGTCTCATGATCAGCAGTTATTATGACCAATGTTTCTTTATTTTTACGCGCAAAATCCAATACCCAGCCAATATTCTTATCAAAATCAATCATCTCAGCAATTGCATATTGCGCGTCATTTGCATGCCCGCCCCAATCAATTTGAGAACCTTCAATCAAGGTGAAAAATCCTTTCTTGTTGGCCGACAACAATTCAATGGCTTTTTGTGTTGATTTCAACAATGCATCTCCTCGTCCCTCCGAAATTTTCACTGGATTTTCTGCTGCATATAAATTAATCAATTTCCCTTGATGTATGGATTCCATGGATTGAATGTCACATAGAACTTGATACTTACGTGAACGCAATGTGTCTAATAAATTTTGTTTGTCCGCCCGTGTTTCAAAGAATTTACGCCCGCCACCAATGACCACATCTACATCGGTTTTAAGGAAGTCGGCCGCGATTTCTTCATGCATCGATCTTTTCAATTGATGCGCAATAAATGATGAAGGCGTTGCATCTGTGATATCACAAGTGGTAACCAATCCGGTAGCTAATCCTTTTTGTTCTGCAAGCTCCAAAAGGGTCACGCTCGGTTGCTTCAAGGAATCTAATCCAATGGCACCATTATACGTTTGCTTGCCAGTCGCAAAAGCCGTTGCGCCCGCTGCCGAATCTGTTACGTAATTATCAGAAGCTTGATTGCGATGGAACCCAATAACTTTGAATTGTTCGATATTTAATGATCCCTTATTGGCCGTTAATCCTGCATATATCTGGCTAACACCCATGCCATCTCCCACCATAAAGATGATGTTTTTGGGAGCTTTTTGAGCAAACGCGGTTGATCCCGCACAAATTAGGAATATGAGTAGTCGTTTCATTCGTATAATTTTTGAATATATTCTTCTGTAAATCCTGGGCTCGTTGTCATCCCCTTTCCTCCGATTCCATTAATGATGTGAATGACGTTTTCCACTGTTTTTGTGAATATATCATCGACAGTACTTTGCAAATAA
>CANGCD010000210.1 GCA_947452215.1 Cytophagaceae bacterium
CACCATGCGCATGCGATTGTCTAAATCCATCGAGTTGAACCCGGGATTCCCACCGTTTCCAGGATGCAATGAATCGGTCATTCGAGGTAATATCCAAATCAATACCATAAACACCACGAAAGCAAAAATGTTGTAAACGGAGGATACACGCGCTTTTTGTTGTTCATCGGGAAGTGAGGAACGAACTAATAGATAAGCAAGGTAAATCAATAAACCTACTGCAACGGAATTGAGTTTTGGGTCATTTGTCCACCAATCGCCCCAGGTAAATTTGGCCCAAAAGCTACCGGTAACGAGCCCTAAAAGGGCAAAAACCAAACCCGTTTCCACATAGGCATAGGATTTAAGATCTGCTTGCACATCACCTGAACGCAGGTATTTGATGGAATGATAAACTGAAGTTCCCAATAGAAAAATCATGCTAAACCACATGGTAACATGGAAATACAAATTTCGTACGGTTTCATTCAAGATGGGCTGGCGAGGAACTTTCCCTTCAAATCCGGCATACACTGTATAATAAAGCAAAATCATGCAGAGGATTTTGCCGTAATGTTTTTTTAATGTTTCCATATAAACGGGAATAGAATTCCGGATAAGACAATTACAATGGTATCGAGTGAACTCAAAATAGCAATTTCATCCCAGTTTTCCTGAATCGAAATGCCATCCATGGCGCTTTTGGCTAATTTTAAAATCAACAATAAGAGCGGAATGATGATAGGAAAACTCAAAACGGCCATCAATGTGGCAGAATTTTCTCCTTGCGCGGCTATGCCGGCCATCAGGGATAAACTTGAAGCAAAGCCGATTCCACCAAGGACGATGGCGACCAAATAGAGTGGAATATTGCCCACGGGATTTCCCATAACCCACGAATAGAAAACAAATCCGACCAAGGAAATGCCAATCATGACAAGTGAATTATAGATGATTTTGGAATAAATAATGGCTTCCGGACTCACCAGGGTATAATAGAATAAGTTACGTTGCGTGGATTCTTGAGTAAAGCTTTTACCTATGGCATTAATGGCGATGAACAACAGAATTATCCAGAACAAGGTGTTCCAAGTGATGGGATTTATCGCTTGTTGTTTGGCTTTAAATGCAAGATAACATACAAAAATGGTGGAGGCTAAATACAGGAGTAGGCCATGCAGCGCATATCGCTGTCTCCACTCTAGATGGAGTTCCTTTTTAACCAACACGTTTATTTCATTTAGGATCATGCCTCGACTTCCTTAAAAGACATGCAATTTACAATAGAAAATTTGCTTTAAAGTATAATCCACTCAGTATTTTAGCTATTTCAAATTCAATTCCATCAAATCGCGAAATATCATTTTTTAGGTCGGAAATACTTAGTACATTTGTCCTAATTTTGAACAATTCTAAATAAGTAAAATTAAATGATGCAAACGTTGGCGGAATTAAGGGTGGGTGAGCATGCAGAAATTATCGGTTTTACGGACGAATTACTTTCGTTAAAATTGTTGGAAATGGGTTGCTTGCCGGGTACTTCAATTGAATTAACGCATCAGGCGCCATTTGGCGACCCCATTGCGATAAAAGTTTCAGGCTATACCTTGAGTATGCGTAAAGAGGAGGCAGCAACCATACAAGTTAAAATCATATCATAGTGTCCAGTTTACCTAAAATAGCTTTAATCGGAAATCCGAATGCGGGGAAATCGTCGCTGTTCAATAGCCTCACGGGCTTGAATCAGAAGACGGGGAATTTTCCGGGTGTTACCATGGACAAACATACCGGTATCTGGGAGCTAGAGCCAAATTCCAAAGTTGAGGTGCTCGATTTACCTGGAATTTATAGTATTTACCCGAAGTCTATTGACGAAGAATTAGTAATTAATATTTTGGGAAATCCCGCCCATCCGGATTATCCCGATATGACGATTGTGGTGGCGGATGCCTCTAATTTAAAACGTAACTTGTTGTTATTCTCGCAAGTGCGTGATTTGGGAATTCCGACTGTTTTGGCCTTGAATATGGTGGATGTGGCGGAAAGCCAAGGCTATGTGATTAATTCCATTAAGCTGGCTCGTGAGCTAAGTATTGAAGTCGCTGAAATCAATGCGAAAAAGGGAATTGGCGTGAACGGATTGCGTTTGGCGGTTGAAAAAACCTTGAAAAACCGATATGCATCGAATGATGGTCTTCCTTTGCCTGTAGGTGAAGATTTATTAGCTGCAATAACCAAGCAATTTGGAGAAGCGGATCCATACCGTTCCCTTTTGTGGCTGATGGAGCATGATCGCATGAAAATGTTTACGGAGGAGCAGCGCATAGGGTTTGACCGATTGCAAGAGCAATTTCAATTTAATCCCAAATCCTATAAGACATCAGAAACGATTAAACGATACGAGGCATTATCTGAAATTGTTGAAAGGTGCGTGATTAATTTGAATCGTCAGTGGGACGCTCCACCGGTTAAAACGATGACAGACCGATTGGATAAGTTCTTTTTACATCCGGTTGGGGGGTATTTGATATTTTTAGTCATCTTGTTTTTGATGTTTCAAGCTGTTTTCACTTGGGCTGCTTATCCGATGGATGCAATCGATGGCGGAGTGGCTCAATTGAATGATTATTTGAAGGAGATTCTGCCAGCTTCAGTCTTGACGGGTTTATTAACAGATGGTCTTATTGCGGGTATTGGGGGCGTTTTAATCTTTGTGCCTCAAATTGCCTTCTTGTTTTTCTTCATCTCCATGTTGGAAGAAACCGGTTACATGTCGCGCGTGATGTTCATTATGGATAAATTGATGCGCCGATTTGGTTTAAATGGGAAATCGGTTGTTCCATTGATTTCAGGGGTAGCCTGTGCTGTTCCGGCCATCATGAGTACGCGTTCCATTGGTTCTTGGAAGGATCGCTTGATTACGATTATGGTTACGCCTTTGATGTCTTGTTCAGCGCGCTTGCCTATTTACACGGTCTTAATTGCATTGGTTGTTCCTGAGAAAAGTACTTTGTTTGGTATGTTTAATTTGCAAGGCTTAGCCTTGTTTGGGCTTTATTTATTGGGATTCTTCATGGCAATTTTGTCGGCATGGGTCATGAAGCAAATCTTGAAAGTCAAGGAGAAAAGCTACTTTATCATGGAGTTGCCTACGTACAAGGGGCCACGCTTTAAACACATGGCTCTTTCTATTTACAATTCGGTGCAGGCCTTTGTATTTGAAGCAGGGAAAATCATAGTGGCGATTTCAATTGTCTTATGGGTATTAGCGAGTTATGGTCCGGGAGATAGTTTGGCATCTGTAGAGCAATCGGTACGTCTGGCTAATCCGACATTAAGTGGGTCGGTTCTGGCGAATAAAGTTGCGGCAGAGAAATTGGAACAATCCTATGCGGGACATTTTGGGCATTTTA
>CANGCD010000211.1 GCA_947452215.1 Cytophagaceae bacterium
AACCATTCAAGGCTATGTGACGACTGAATATGTCATGGTGAATCATTTAAATTATCAAATGGCCCCTGGATTTTGGAATCCATGTGTGCCGGTTAACAAATAAGCGATGGAAATTTTAAAACATGCAGAAAAGCGTACCTATGGTGCGATTGTTATCGGTTCAGGTATTGCAGGAGGTTGGGCTGCCAAAGAATTTTGTGACAAAGGAATTAAAACCTTAGTGCTTGAAAGAGGCCGCAAGGTAACACATAACGAAGATTACCCAACGACCCTCATGAGTCCATGGGAGTTTGAACATCGTGGCCGATTGACGAATGCGGAAATCGCGGCCAATCCAATTGTTAGTAAATGTTACGCCTTTCGCGAGGATGCTAAGCATTTCATGGTGAAGGATGCAGAACATCCATACGAACAAGATAAACCATTCGATTGGATCCGTGGGTATCAAGTGGGAGGTAAATCCTTGCTTTGGGCTCGCCAAACACAACGTTGGTCTCAATTGGATTTTGATGGTCCAGCGCGTGATGGCTTTGCAACCCCATGGCCAATTAATTACAAGGATATTGATCCTTGGTATTCATATGTTGAGCATTTTGCCGGTATTTCTGGAAATAAAGATGGTTTGGATTCATTGCCCGATGGCGATTTCTTACCCGCTTATGAATTGACCTGCGTTGAAAAACATTTCCAAACGGAAATGAAGAAGCATTATAATGACCGTCACGTGATTGTTGCACGTTGTGCGCATTTGTCGGAGCCGCGCGAAATCCATTACCAACAAGGTCGTGGACGTTGCATGAGTCGGAATTTATGTCAACGCGGTTGCCCATATGGGGGGTATTTCAGTTCGAATGCATCTACCTTGCCTTGGGCGGCAAAAACGGGTAATATGACTTTACGTCCGGATTCGATTGTGGAATCCATTATTTACGATGAGCAAAAAGGCCGTGCTACAGGTGTTCGGGTAATTGATGCGCATACGAATGAAATGGTTGAATACTATGCTAAAGTGATATTTGTAACAGCAGCCGCATTGAATACAAATGCCTTATTGTTGAATTCAAAATCACACCGTTTTCCAACGGGCTTAGGTAATGACAGTGGGGTCTTAGGTAAATACGTTGCTTTTCATAATTACCGCGCTTCGCTTTCTGCGGAATTTGAAGGGTATTTGGATTCTAAAACGGACGGTTCTCGACCGACATCCGGTTATGTGCCTCGTTTCCGAAATCTTTACAAACAAGAGACGAATTTCTTACGTGGTTATGCGGCTGGGATGAGTGCAGGTAGGGGATCCCATTCGGATCGTGAGTCGGTAGGTGAAAGTTTAAAACATTCATTGTTGAACCCCAAATTGAATACCAATTGGTATGCTGGTTCGCACATGATGGGGGAAACAATACCGAAAGAAACCAATCAAGTGACTTTAGATCCCGTGAAAAAAGATGCGCATGGTTTACCAATCATGCACATGGATGTTTCGTACGATGATAATGATGATAAAATGGTCAAGGATTTTATTGATCAATTTACGGAAATGTACCACAAAGCAGGATTCAAGAATATTCGGACGCGTGATTCGAAACAAGCGCCGGGTTTGGATATCCATGAAATGGGAGGAGTTCGAATGGGTGCTGATCCGAAGAATTCGATGTTGAATAAGTGGAATCAAATGCATGCGGTTAAGAATGTCTTTGTGACAGATGGCGCATGCATGACATCTACCTCAACACAAAATCCTTCACTAACTTATATGGCTTTAACAGCTCGTGCGGTGGATTATGCGGTTAAAGAAATGAAAAAAGGGAATTTATAGTTTATGAAGTCATTTTTAAGGAAGACGGCCGAGCATTTATGGGCGCAGCATGGGATTGAGGAGATGCAAGATATTGCTGTCGTCATGCCCTCGCAACGGGGCGTACTTTACCTTAAAAAGGAATTAGCCTATCTCGCTGATAGACCCTTTCTTTCGCCAGATTTCATGACGATTGAGGAGTTTGCATTAAAGATGACGGATAATCAACTCATTGATCCCATTGAATTATTATTCGAGGCTTATATCTGTTTTAAAGATGTAGATCCTTTGGTGGATTTTGACCGTTTTATGACTTGGGGTCAAATGATGTTGAAGGATTTTGATACCCTTGACATGTATTTGGTTGAGCCCTATCAAATATTCTCTTTTCTGTCTGAAGTGAAGTCCTTGGAGCGCTGGGGGGCGGAATATGGGGAGGACGATACGGGTAAATACATTACCAAGCATACGCAGGCCTATTTCAAATTATATGACCATTTGCTTGAGGTATATGGCCGACTACAAGCCCGATTAAAAGATCGAGGTTTGGTGTATCGTGGGATGGCTTATCGCGAATTGTTTACTCGTTTGACCTCGGGTAATACTTTACCTAAAACGTACAAGAAAATCTATTTTGTTGGCTTTAATGCTCTTTCCAAAGGGGAGGAGGAGATTATACGTCTACTTTTAAAACAAGATTTGGCGGAAACCCTTTGGGATGCGGATTCTTATTATGTTAAGAATCCATTTCATCGGGCGGGTAATTGGCTTCGAAATTTTTCGGATCCAGGTTCCAACAAGTTTTTAGCTAAAACGAATTTCAATTGGATGGAGCAACATTATGCCAAAGATGCCAAAGAGGTTGAAGTTTTAGGTGTTGCGAATCCAAGTGCACAAGTCTTTGTAGCCATGGAATTAATTCGTCAATGGCAAGCTGAACATGGTTTAGAGGAACAAGTTGCTTTGGTTTTGGGAGATGAGTCTTTATTAGACCAAGTCCTCTTGTTCGTAGGGGAATTTAAAGAACGACTCAATATTACGATGGGATATTCTTTGAAAAAGACACCTGCGTATTCTTTTTTGAGTCAATTAGCTGAAATACATAAACGACCGGATCAATCACGTATTCCCGTGGCCATGTTTCGTAATTTCATGCAGCATGCTGTGATGCAATACTACGTGGATGGCCGTTCGAAAAAGTCATCAAAAGATTTGAATCGTGATTGGAAGTCATTGACTGATCAATCCGATTTATATATTTCAATCGAGGCGATTCACGCTTTGGATGGTTTACCTGTTTTAACAGATTTGTTTAGCTCAGGTACTTTTTCTGAAATTTTAGCGAAGTCTTCCGCTGCGATCGAGCAAATTTTGAAGGAAATGCCGAAGCCCGAATGGGGAGCAGATGCTCAAGCCCTGACTCAGGCGCGTCGGGTGATTGATAATTTAAAAGATGTCATTCAACTCGTTGACGAGGTTTCTATTAAAGTAGGTTTTAGACTCTTGTTAAATTTAGTCCAACAGCA
>CANGCD010000212.1 GCA_947452215.1 Cytophagaceae bacterium
AGCAAACTGCAGACCGTAAATATATTCTTGTTGGGTCACAGAACCTGTCAACCATCCAGCCAAGTACCCACCATATATGCCTAAGAAACAGGCCATGGTTACCAACATAGGAAAGGTAAGCATGGAGGCAATCATCTTGGGTAAGATCAGATAAGATGAAGAGTTAATTCCCATGACCTCAAGCGCATCGATTTGCTCTGAAATCCGCATGGTGCCTAGTTGGCTCGCAATGTTCGATCCGATTTTCCCAGCTAAAACCACACAGGTGATGGTAGGTCCAAGTTCCAAGATGGTTGAATCCCTTACAATTAAGCTGATGATGTATTTGGGAACAAAGGGATTATCCATGTTGGCCGCCGTTTGTACACAGGTAACCGCTCCTAAAAAAGATGCGACGATCGTCACAATGAGCATGGAATTAATACCAATATCCTTGCATTCTTGCATCGTCAATGCCCAATACACCCGAAATTTCTCAGGATTTGTAAAAAGCTTACTCAGGAAGATTAAATATTTGCCTAATTTTGACATGCGTTTGAATTTAAGAACGCGCTAAGTCTCAAAGATAATGAACAAATCCGTAGTTATAAGTGGAGGAAGCCAAGGAATTGGCAAAGCACTCGTAAAAAAGTTTTTAGCTGAACAATTTACCGTGTACACCTGCTCCCGCAACCAAGCGAAATTAGATGCCCTCGCTGCAGAAATGGTCTCGGATCGCCTACATACCTTCGCGGCGGACTTGAGTCAAAAAAATCAAGTACTTGATTTTGCGCATTGGATTTTAGCTCAAACAAATCAAATCGATGTGCTCGTCAATAATACCGGCGTATTTATTCCGGGACAAATCCAAAACGAAGCCGAGGATTTACTCGAAAAGACCATTGAAACGAATTTATATAGCGCGTATCATTTGACACGCGCGTTATTGCCTAGCTTTCAAGCGAAACAATCTGGACACATATTCAGCATTTGTTCGACAGCTTCCATCACTGCCTACACGCTCGGTGGCTCTTATTGCATCAGCAAATTTGCATTACTTGGGTTTACCAAAGTTCTTCGCGAGGAATTGAAAAATCAAGGCATCAAAGTAACGGCTATTCTTCCCGGCGCAACGCTTACCCCTTCCTGGGATGGTGTCAATCTACCTGAATCGCGTTTTATCCCGGCGGACGACGTGGCCCAGACAATTTGGTCGGCCTACCAAATGAGCCCATCGACCGTTTTGGAAGAAATTTTAATTCGTCCACAATTAGGCGATATTGATTTATGAGAACTTGGGAAACGTATACACTAGCCGATTTACCTGTCATTGCCAACGAAATGATTACAGCATTGGAGGAAGCTCCGCGTGTTTGGCTATTTCGTGGACAAATGGGGGCAGGAAAAACGACACTCAGCAAAGAATTACTCAAGCAATTAGGCGTTGAACAAAATGTACAAAGCCCGACTTTTTCTTTGGTGAATGAATACAATACGACATCAGAGGCAATTATTTATCATTTTGACCTGTACCGATTAAAAAATATCCAAGAAGCATTGGCGATTGGAATAGAGGAGTATTTAGATTCCGGTAATTATTGTTTCATTGAATGGCCCGAACAGGCCGAAGAACTTTGGGACTTCCCACATGTCAATGTGGAAATTGAGTCAATCAATGAAGTCCAACGAAAATTAACACTAACTTGGTAAGATGCGTATGACAAATCCTTTTCACGAGTTATTATCACAGCAAGGCATCATGCCCATGGAGGCGATGAGTTGGACCAAACAAAATGCCAAAAGCATTCAAATCGCATTGCCCAAGGAAACCGCAATCCACGAAAACCGGATCGGATTAACGCCTCAAGCGGTTCAATTACTCGTTGCCAACGGCCACGAAGTGATTGTTGAGCAAGGCGCAGGGGAACGCGCAGGATTTGGAGATGCAGATTATTTATTAGCGGGGGCGAGTGTCACAGCAGACCTCCAACAAGTGTGGCAAGGTGGATTGATCTTGAAAATCAATGCTCCCACCTTGGAAGAAGTGGGCCGGATGATGCCAGGACAATCGTTTGTTTCCTGCGCATCAAAAAATCAGCTATCAGGCGAATTATTAGATGAAATAAACAAAAAGCAATTGATTGCCATCGGTCTCGAATATGCCGAAGACAATGCCGGAGGATATCCATTTGTTAAAATCATGGCTGAAATTGCAGGCCAACTTGTCCTGCCGATTGCCAGTGGAATTTTAAGTAATCACAAGGGACCTGGATTGTTGATGGGAAATGTAACAGGAGTTCCGCCTTGCAAATTGGTTTTATTAGGATCGGGTCATGTAGTTGAACAGGTGGCGCGCGCCGCTTGGCATGCAGGCATACAAATGCAGGTATTCGATAAAGACATTTATAAACTTCAACGGTTAAAACATACGCTCGGATTTCCTTTAGTAACCCAAGTGATTGACTCTGAAAATTTGCCCCATGCACTGCAAGATGCTACCGTGATCGTAGGTGCTTTACGATCGGATTCCGGAGTTACGCCATGCGTCGTAACCGAAGAAATGGTCAGTAAATTAAAACCAGGGACGCTTATTATCGACGTTTGCATTGACCAAGGCGGCTGTTTTGAGACATCTGAAATCACCAGTTTAGGAAAACCCGTTTTTAAGAAATTTGGCGTAAGCCATTACTGTGTACCCAATATCCCATCGCTTGTTTCGCACACGGCAAGCATTGCGATGAGTAATTTATTAACCTCATTTGTATTAAAAGCAGGAAAAACCGGCGGGGTCGAGGAAATGCTTTGGCAGGGAAAATCCTTCATGAAAGGAACTTTCTGCTACAAGGGCCATGTTACCCTAGCAAGTATCGCAAAATTGTATAAAAAACCCTTAAAGGATATCCAACTCTTATTATTAGCCCGATGATTGAAGATTACACCGCTCTTTCCAATGCCCCCAATTCACCTGATTTGAACGGAAAATACTTGGGTTTAATTTCAAGTGATTTCGTTCGAGTAGCTGACACATTAAAAGAAGCCGCTTACCAAATCAAAAAACGTGGATTTTCCGATTTTCCCGTGTTTGTTTGTTCGCAACGAACTATTGAAATCGGCCAAATTTTAATCGGCGTAGGTGAATTGAATGAAAATAAATGGAATTATCACGCTTCCATGATGGAGGAATTTGTCCAGCGTAAATTAATCGCAGAAGAGAACGTGGAATTGTTTGTGCAAAACTTCAAAGATGTCGAAGAATATGCCTGCTTATTTGTGGTAGATGGGCAGTTTACCAACTTTGTTTTCATTCCGTATCCGGACGAAAAC
>CANGCD010000213.1 GCA_947452215.1 Cytophagaceae bacterium
AGTCCGTGTGAATAAGTTCAAAGCCAAAAATATTAACCGTTTGACTTTGGACTCTCTTCCTTTAGATTCCACTGCCCACTGCCCACTGACAACTGACCACTGATTACTTATAACACCACCATCTTTCCCGTCCGCACCGACTCATCACACGCGAACGCAATGCGCAAACTATTGACCGCGTCTTCCACGTGATCCGTCAAGTCTACATCGGCTTGAATGGCATGAAGGAAATAGGCTTGCTCGCGGTCGCATAAACCTTGGTGATCCGGCTCGTCCGTCAGATTAATCCACTCATCTGGACGTGTAAATTCATTTTCAGCATTGATATCTGCATGGTGAACTCGCAAGGATTCCGTTTTGGTGTGTGATTCCACAGAATCAGATTTCCCTTCGCCACTTGCATTTTGTGCTACAATGGATACAGATCCTTTTGGCCCAAAAACATCTTTGACAAAATAGGCTGTTTGGGAAATCATAGGGCCCCAACCAGCTTCATACCAGCCAACAGATCCATCTTCAAAGTGAATTTGCAGTTGGCCATAATTGTAATTTCCAGCCGGAATATCCTCTGTCATGCGTGCACCAATCGCCGAAACGCGAACCGGTTTCGAACGCGTCATTTGGCACATGACATCAATGTAATGCACGCCGCAATCCACAATCGGACTTAGGCTATTCATCAAATTCCGATGCACATCCCACATGTATCCATGCGATTGTTGGTTCAAATTCATTCGCATCACCAAAGGTTTTCCCATCTCTTTCGCCACCTCGATGAACTTAATCCATGACGGATGATGGCGTAAAATATAGCCAACCACGAGTTTTTTGCCCGTTTTTTTCGCCACTTCAGCCACGCGAATGGCTCCAGCTAAACTATCGGCAATGGGTTTTTCAATGAACACATGACAACCGGCTTCCATGGCTTCGATGGCATAGGCTTCATGGGTATCTGGGTAAGTGGATATACAAACCGCGTCGGGTTTCGTTTCAGCCAAAGCAGCGGAATATTCGTTGAATAGGGGATATTTTCCTCCTATTTTAGCATTCAAAGTTTCTTTGCTTTTACCAGGAGATACCAAGCCGATAATCTCAAAGTCTGGGGAGTTGTGATAGGCCGTTGCATGGGATGCTCCCATGTTGCCACAGCCAACTACGAGTACGCGTACTGTTTTCATAATTTCAGGTTTGAATCACCAAGTTAACAAGAATGATTATATATTTCGGTTTTACGCCTTTAGAAAATATGCGCAAGATAGGAATCATACTACTGTTTGTTTGCCAGGGTTTGTTGGCACAAAATACCAAAGGAGTCACGGGAATTCCCGACAGCTCATTTGCGAATTATTCCGCTTGGAAATCAGCGCTGAAAGATGATCCAAATCTCTTGTTGGCGGAATTGACTGCTTCTCAGGTGAAAGAAACGCGAACGCTGGTGTATAAAAAGTTGGGCCAAAGATCCTTGGTTCTTGATATTTATGAACCCCAAGACAAGCAAATCCGAAAATCTTTATTGTTTTTTCATGGTGGTGGCTGGCGAACGGGGCATCGGTCACAGCATGTGATGTTGGCAAAAGCCTTAGCTACCAAAGGCTATCGGGTCTTTTTAGCAGAGTATCGATTGTCTACAGAAGCGCTCTATCCCGCTGCGATGCTCGATGCGCAAGCTGCACTCATGTATTTGCACCAACATGCATCGGAACTCCATATCGATGCCAAGCAAATCTTTGTGGGCGGTTATTCTGCCGGAGGCCAAATGGCAGCTTTGTTGGGATCCATTCAGGATGAAAACTTATTTGGGAAAGGTCAAAAAATTAAAGGAGTTATCGATCTCGATGGAATCTTGGCCTATATACATCCGGAAAGTGGGGAAGGGGATGATCGAGTTCGGACATCCGCTGCGACGTCGTATTTTGGATATTCCAAAACGGAGAATCCAACGCTTTGGAATCAGGCCTCTGCTTTACATCATGTATCGAAACAAGATCCGCCGGTGTTATTTATAAACTCTGGGAATGAAAGGATGCATGCGGGAAGGGACGATTTTCGTGCTCAAATGAGCCAATTCGGTATTCTGACGGATGTCTATACACATGAAAAATCACCGCATACTTTCTTATTGTTTACCAAATGGTTTGACAAAACCGTGCAGTTGATGGATCAGTTTATGCAACAAATTACAGTTGCTCAGGATGGTTCAGGAGATGTAAGAAGCATTCAAGAGGCAATTAATCAAGGAATAAATAATCAAACGATTTATATCAAAAACGGCACGTATACGGAGAAAGTCTATATCGATTCCTTGCGCCATGATTTACGGTTGATTGGTCAATCGCGTACGGGTGTCGTTTTGAAGTTTACGCAGGCTCGCGATATTTGGCGCTGTTCAAATCCGGATGATTATGGTGCGGGTGTCTTGAATATCAAGGGCCACGATTTGAGTTTTGAAAACTTGACAGTAATCAATGATTATGGTTTGATTACCAAGCAAGATGTCACAATTCCTTGTCTGAATGAAGCAGGTAAAACGACTGCGAGTACGGTTCAGAAATATGCATTGCCTCGAGAGTCAGGTGAGAAGGATGGCGAAAAGATTGTACGCGTGGATGGACACCAATTTGCCGTTCGAACCATGCCGGGCGCTACACGCTTGCGTTTTGAACATTGTAGCTTTCGGTCCGGAGGTGGGGATACGATGAGTCCTTGGGACGTTAATGCTGGCATGTATTATTTCAATGACTGTGAGATTGAGGGTGGGGTGGATTTGTATTGCCCACGTGGCTACGCATTGGCAGAGAATTGCACATTCATTTGCCATAACATGAGCGCCGCGATTTGGCATGATGGATCCGGAGAAGAAGGGGCGAAATCCGTGTTGAAAAATTGTCGGTTTATTGGCGATCCCGGGTATAAATTAGGTCGCTATCACCGAGAGGCGCAGTTATTTTTGTTCAATTGCAACTTCGATCAAAACATGGCAGATGCACCTATTTACCAGTCGGGCGACCGAAAATTAGCCTGGGGTCATCGGGTGTTTTATGCGGATTGCCACCGTGCTGGAGGAGATTTTACATGGCATCAAACGAATACAAATGTCAAGTCGGCCGACGTTAATTTTACCTGGGTTTTTGGAGATAAATGGAATTAAGCTTTTATTGTATCAAAAAAATACATTAATTTGTATCAAACCTCTAAACCTATTTATATTCACATGGAAAGAAGACATTTCCTCAAGCAATCGAGTGCTTATTTAGCTGGCTCACTTTTTTTACCGTCTTTGTTGAATGCTGCTC
>CANGCD010000214.1 GCA_947452215.1 Cytophagaceae bacterium
ACAGAACGGGACACAATTGTCTGTAAACCCATTACGATTTGAGATGAAATGACAATGGGGTCAATACCCGTCCAAGGATTCGCACCATGCGCTTGCTTTCCCTTAACCTTGATATCCAATTGATCAACTCCAGCCATCGTTGCACCTGACTTGTATTGAATAACGCCATTATCAGATTCTGCTGAAATATGTAAACCAAAAATCACATCTACCTTTGGATTCTCCAGGACGCCTTCTTTGACCATCAACTCCGCTCCGGAAAGGATCGTCTCTCCTTTGTCATTATAAACGCCTTCTTCAGATGGCTGGAAAATGAATTTCACAGTTCCGGCTAAATTCGCTTTTTCAGATGCCAAAATCTCGGCTACCGCCATCAAAATAGCCACGTGTGAATCATGCCCGCAAGCATGCATAACACCTGTTTTTTGACCATTGAACTCGGTCACCACCTTCGATTTAAATGGAATTTCAACACGTTCAGTAACCGGTAAGCCATCCATATCTGCACGCAAAGCAACAACCGGACCTGGCTTTCCTCCTTTTAAAATACCCACAACGCCAGTATAGGCAACCTTTTCTTGCACCTCAATTCCCAAGGAACGTAAATGGACCGCCACGATACCTGCGGTACGCACTTCTTGATTTCCTAATTCAGGATGTTCATGAAAATCCCGACGCCAAGCGATGACCTTGTCTTTCAAAGCATCCGCTTTTTGCGCGATAACAGGTTTTAACGATGATTGCGCTGACGCAAAAAAAGGTGCAGCGAGTAGGGCGATGAGTGTGAGTTTTTTCATTCGTAATTGTTAGTTTTTTCAAATCCCCAGGCTGAAGCCTGGGGTTATAGTTATGTTTAACCTCAGGCTTCAGCCTGAGGAATTGGGTAAACGCTAAAAATCAATCTATTTATATCCCCAACCCCGCATGATGGCAATATTCTCCTTCATACAAGCAAGCGGTTGTAATCCTTGATAAGATTCTTGTTCGATGATAAAGTGCTTGGTTCCGCCCTCCTTATCGCCTAATTTCACCAAAGCCTGTACATCAATTTGGCCAGAACCTTTTCCTAAAATGGCAGATTCGAATTTCTCGTGTCCTGCAGCTGAAGGAACCTCATCTTTCACGTGCATCGAAACAAAACGACCTGGGAATTTCTTCATGACTTCAGCAGGAACACCCCCACCGTTGATCATATTACCAATATCCAATTGTTGCGCTACCAGTTTTGAATCGGTATTATTCAACATGATGTCGTATAAAGTATCATCTCCAAATTTCTCTGAAAATTCGAAATCGTGGTTGTGATAACCAAAACGCATCCCTGATTTGTTACATAATTCCCCCGACTTATTAAAAATCTCCATGTATTTCAACAAGAGGTTTTTATCCTTACGAATACCCATGTCGATAGAAGGACTGATTACAAGTTCTTGACCCATCACAGCTGCATCTTCAACTGTATATTTCCATAAATCGGTAAAGTCATTTTTAGCATCATCCCAATGTGCCTTGCCCATCACGGTATGACCTGAAGGCATTTTAATTCCTAAATCATCTAGGCGTTTACGGAATTCTTTGGCTTCCCAACCGTAAAACTTACGATTGATGTAATTGGCATGTTCCACAAATTTATAGCCCATTTCGGCTAAGGCAGTCAAAGTACCCTGAGGATCGCGCTTCATATCATCGCGAACAGAATACAATTGAACCCCAACTAATTTTTTGTATTTAACAGCGGCTAGACTCTGCAAAGCAGGAGATGCGAAAGCCAATGCGCCAAGGCCAAAGGCCGAATTGCGCAAAAAGGTACGGCGTGATGAATTCATAATTTCGTAGGTTTATTTAGTTCTCCAAGCTACTAATTCTATTTCTATTTTACAAAATTCCCGTAACTTCGAAGGATGATGCAACCCCTCGCAGAACGCATGCGCCCCACCACGTTGGAAGACTACATTGGCCAAGAAAAGGTCATTGGAGCTCATGCGCCCCTTCGAAAAGCGATAGAAGCCGGACATCTCCCCTCTTGTATTCTATGGGGTCCTCCCGGGGTAGGCAAAACTACCCTCGCAACTTTATTAGCGGGCGCTTTAAAACGTACGATTTATACACTTTCGGCCGTACAATCGGGTGTAAAAGAAGTCCGCGAAACGCTCGAATTAGCGAAGAAAAATCGCATGTTCGAGGCACAATCACCCATCCTTTTCATCGATGAGATTCACCGCTTTTCGAAGTCTCAACAAGATTCCTTGTTGAACGCCGTGGAAAAAGGCATCGTCACATTAGTGGGCGCTACGACCGAAAACCCTTCATTTGAAGTAATTTCTGCGCTTTTATCTCGGTGTCAAGTATATGTATTGGAGGCATTGAATGATGTGCATTTACGCCAACTGATCGACAAAGCAATCAGCACAGATAAACTATTTGCGAATAAAAAAATCACGCTAACGGAAACGGATGCCCTTTTTCATTTTTCGGGCGGCGATGGACGTAAACTGCTGAATCTATTCGAATTACTAATCACCACTGAGGGTGCGAATGAAATTGAGGTAACCAATTCGCTCGTTACAGAACGTTTACAAAAAAACCTTGCCCAATACGACAAAGATGGCGAGCAACATTACGACATCATTTCTGCCTTCATTAAATCGATTCGTGGATCAGATCCCGATGCGGCGGTATATTGGTTAGCCAGGATGTTGGCCGGTGGTGAATCCCTCGAATTTATCGGTCGGCGCTTATTAATCCTCGCCTCCGAAGACATTGGTTTAGCAAATCCAAATGCGCTCTTGCTTGCTCAATCCTGCTTCGATTCCATCCGCGTCATCGGAAATCCGGAATCCCGAATTATTTTGTCCCAAACGGTGATTTATTTGGCGACATCGCCGAAGAGCAATTCGGCCTACAATGCCATCAACAAAGCGATGGCCTATGTGGAGCAAACGGGAAATTTACCCGTGCCTTTACACTTACGAAATGCCCCTACGCGCTTAATGAAAGATTTAAATTATGGAGCTGATTATAAATATCCACATGATTTTCCGGGCGCTTGGGTAGACCAAAATTACTTTCCGGCGGTACCTAAGCGACCTGTATTTTATATGCCGTCTGAACAGGACAAAATTAATCGTGGCACTCCATCAAAATAAGAACGCCACTTTCGTAGGAAATTTTAACCATTCCATCTTCTCGAACTTCATTGCTTGAACTTGTCTGCGTTCCCAATTTCAAGACAGGATGATTAAGTTCATATAACAAAC
>CANGCD010000215.1 GCA_947452215.1 Cytophagaceae bacterium
GATTTGCCAGCAGGAGTTGTTTGCAACATGGCAACGATGACTTTATCGGCAGACGCCACCAAATCCATCGCACCACCCATTCCTTTAACCATTTTACCGGGTACTTTCCAGTTGGCCAAATCCCCACGCTCCGATACTTCCATCCCGCCCAAAATCGTGACATCAATGTGATTCCCGCGTATCATGGCAAAGCTTTGCTCGGATCCAAAAACCGATCCACCTGGGGCAACGGTTATCGTTTGCTTGCTTGCATTGATGTAATCTGCATCCTCCTGCCCTTCTTGAGGAAAAGGACCAATTCCCAGTAAACCATTCTCCGACTGCAATATCACCTTCATGCCTTTGGGGATATGATTTGCGACGCGAGTGGGGATACCAATACCCAAATTCACATAATCGCCATCTTTAATTTCTTGCGCAAGCCGCTTCCCGATGATTTCTTTCTTTAGATCTTCCGGACTCATTTCCTTGATTTCCTCGGCATCTAATTGATGAGTCAAATGTTCGATCGGTTTTTCGTAGTCCTGACCCTGAAAGATACGTTGCACGTAGATACCAGGTGTATGGATTTGATTGGGGTCCAATGTCCCCGCCGGAACCAATTCTTCAACCTCGGCAATGGTGATTTTACCCGCCATGGCAACTACGGGGTTAAAATTTTGAGACGTCCCTTTGTAAATTAAATTACCCTCTGTATCTCCTTTCCAGGCTTTAACGAATGCATAATCAGCCGTAATGGCTTTTTCCAATAAATATTTTTTACCCGCAAATTCACGAGTTTCCTTCCCTTCAGCTACCTCCGTCCCGACTCCAGCTGGCGTGTAAAAAGCGGGAATCCCAGCGCCTCCGCATCGAATCCGTTCGGCAAGCGTTCCTTGAGGAACAAGTTCTACGGCCAAATGGCCACGGATGATCAATTCTTCAAATACGTGATTTTCGCCAATGTACGAGCAAATCATTTTTGAAATTTGTTTTTGACCAATTAATCGGCCAATACCAAAGTGCGCTAATCCCGCCTCGTTCGAAATACATGTCAAATCCGAAGATCCTTTGGCTAAAAGAGCGTGGATTAGATTTTCAGGAACACCCGTCAAACCAAAGCCACCCATGAGGATACTCGCCCGCGCTTGAAGGTCGTGTATAGCATCGAAGGCTTTGGTGTAAACTTTATTCATTCAATTGAGCTTTTTGTTTTACCCATCGGTATAAAGAGGGAATAAGCAATGGAGCAAAAATCAAGGTGCTTGTCAATCCCCCAATAATGACAGTAGCCAAGGGTCTTTGTACATCTGAACCAATACCCGATGAAGTCGCAGCTGGAATTAACCCTAAAATCGCTACAATTAAAACGGATAGCAATGATCGCATTTGCTGAGTCGACACCAAGGCAACATTTTCGATATTCCCATTTCGATTGAAAGCGGAAACTAAGATGACACCAGCCATCACGGATATACCAAAGATTGATACAAAACCAACGCCGGCAGACACATTAAAATAATAACCTCGAAGTAACAAGGCAATAATTCCGCCAGCTAAAGCAAATAAAATGCAACTGGCGGTAATGAGCGTGTCGGCCAAAGAATTATATAACATATAGAGAAAAGCTAAGACCAACAAGAGTGTTAAGGGAATACTGATCAATAATTGTTTACCAGCACGCGCTAAATTCTCGTATTGCCCACCAAGTACTAATTCGTAGCCTTTGGGAATCGAAATCTGTTTAGCAATTTTTTGATTTAATTCCTTCACAAAACCTCCTTGATCTCGTCCTTCAATGTTCGTACGGACAGTAATCATACGTTTGTTGTTATACCGGTAAATATTGGTTTGGCCTTCAACAAAACTTACTTCGGCCAATTGATCCATGGGAATTAAAGCTCCGTTAACAGAAGGCACCAACAATTGTTTAATTTCATCAATGTTATTACGAAACTGTGGCAAATATCGAATGATGATATCATATCGTTTAGTCCCATCATAAAGTGTTGAGAGGTTTTTACCTCCAATGGCTGCTTCAATAATATTTTGAATATCCGATATATTAATCCCGTAACGTGCTGCGTTCTCCCGATTGATTTTAATGGCTAGCTGTTCTTGAGTTCCTTCTTGCTCGATGTTCACGGATTCACTTCCGGGCATCGCACGAACGATGGTCGCAATCGAATCCGCTTTAGCTCGCATCATTTTCAAGTTTTCTCCTACGATGGAGACAGCCAAATCTGCAGCACTACCCGTGACGATTTCCATTACTTGGTCAATAATCGGTTGGCCTGATGAGAATCGAACGCTCGGAAGCGCCACGGCCAAATCGTATTTAATTTTATCCACAAGTTCTTTCTTCGTAATCGTCTTACTCCACAAATTATAATCCTTCAAACCTACGAGAATTTCGTTTCTATTTGCAGGGAAAGGATCTGTCCCATCATCATTTCGGCCTGTTTGGGTAATTACATAGGCGATTTGTGGATATTTTGCAATGATATTTCGTATCGTGGGTGCATATTTAGCATTCTCTTGTATCGTAATGCCTGCAGGAAAATTCCCACGTAAAAATATTGAACCTTCATCCAACTCGGGTAAAAACTCGGTACCGATGAAATAGGCGGACGACAAAAGTAAAAGTACGAGGGAAAAACCGAGTAAAACCGTACGTTTAAAATGCAGAACCAAAAAATTACTGATGCGTTGATAGTTATGCTCGACAAAAACTAAAATCACATTCTTCCGCTCCTTGATGAGAGAAGCACCGTGCCGAAAATACCGACCATATACAAATGAAATTAAAATGGGCACGACTGTAAGTGCAGCGAGGAGTGATCCAATGACAGCAAATGCTAATGTTAAAGCCATAGGTGAAAATAATTTTCCCTCCACACGTGTCATCATTAAGATGGGCATGTAAGCTAAAATGATAATCGTCACGGAAAAAAATATTTCCCGACTAACCTCTTTGGCTGCAATCAAGGTCACTTCAATAACTCCTTTTTGCTTTTCCTCAGGATTCATTTTTCGGTAATGTCGTATAACATGTTCCACCATCACGCAGGCGCCATCCACGATAATCCCAAAATCGATGGCTCCCAAGGAAAGTAAATTGGCAGGAATACCGGTCAATCGCATCAAAATAAAGGCAAAGAGCAAGGAAAATGGAATCGTCAAGGCCACAACCAAAGCACTGCGAGCGCTTCCCAGGAAGAAAATTAAAATAATTAAAACGATGCTTATCCCTTCGAAAA
>CANGCD010000216.1 GCA_947452215.1 Cytophagaceae bacterium
ACGAATAATGCTATAGGTAAATATGAAAGTAAAAAAACGAATCCCAATGTTCGATTATTGGGAATCGATGATAATTTCATTGAATTAAAAGGCTACAAGATTGCAGATGGAAGAAACTTCTCCAATAACGAATTTACCAATGCAGTAAATGTGTGTTTTTTAGGGGTTGATGTTATTGACCAATTATTTGAAAAAAAGAATCCGTTGAATCAAGAAATTTTAGTTAGTGGAATCAAATTGAAAGTGATTGCAGTATTAGCCAAAAAAGGAAATATGATGGGAGGAGGAGATGATCGTGTGATTATGGTTCCACTAGAAACAGGTCGAAAAATGGCCATTGGACGTAATTTAACTTTTGATATTACAACATCGTCAACCAAAGTGAAGAATTTGGATGATTTCATGGAAGAGGCACGAGGAGTTATGCGCAAAGTCAGAATGGATCCAATAGGTATGGATGATTCATTTTCTATTGATCGATCTGATTCGATAGCTAAAAGCTTTGAAAGTATTACTTCGAGCCTGCAATTAGGCGGGTTTGTTATTGGTTTTATTACACTTCTAGGTGCCGCAATTGCCCTAATGAATATCATGATGGTTTCAGTTACGGAACGCACAAGAGAAATTGGCATACGAAAGTCTTTAGGTGCCACACCCGGAAGAATCCTTCAGCAATTTCTTATCGAAGCCATTGTTATTTGTCTTCTTGGTGGAATAGGAGGAATCATCCTAGCCATCCCCATTGGTAACTTGATTGCTCAAGGGATTAGCTCCGGCAATGCAAGTTTTATTATACCTTGGTTATGGATGATGGTTGGTATTATTATCTGTGTGCTAGTGGGCTTATTTTCAGGAATTTACCCTGCTTTTAAGGCTTCCAAAATGGATCCAGTAGAGGCATTGCGCTACGAATAATCTGGAAAATATTTAGCGAGTACTTGCTAAATCATGAATAAAGGCATACTTTTGCAATGCAATTGAGCCAATTGGTTTGATTCAATTGCCCAGATGGCGGAATTGGTAGACGCGCTGGTCTCAAACACCCGTGGGTGCAAGCCCGTGCCGGTTCGACTCCGGCTCTGGGTACAAGCCTCTCAAGCAATTGAGAGGCTTTACCTTTTCTAGAGCTTTTCGTTTACTAAGTCTTTCCAAGTTTCATAAGCGATTTTAGTATGCTCTAATTCATCCTTGTTCGGATTTATCGATTTGATATGTTTAATATTAGCAACAGCCTCTTCAGCTGTAGCAAAATAGCCAATACCTAAACCAGCACCTAAGGCTGCTCCAAATGCACCATCGGATTCTAATAAATCAACAGATACGTTTGCTGCATTAACAATGGTTTGAGCAAAAACATTGCTCAAGTACATATTTGCAAATCCTGCTTTTAATTTCGCTGGTTGGATGCCAGCATCTGCCAACATTTCAATCCCATACGCCATTGAAAATGCAATCCCTTCCTGTGCGGATCGAATCATTTCAGCACGCCCATGACGATTGAAATCGAGTTTTTCAAAGCTTGCGCCAACTAGTTTATTTTGGAAAATGCGTTCAGCTCCATTCCCAAAAGGAACACAAACTAAGCCTTTTGATCCTATTGTTGTCGATGCAGCAATTTCATTCATTTGAGAATAACTCAACTCAGAACAAACGGTTTGTTTGACCCATCGGTTTAATATTCCTGTGCCATTAATACACATCAATACGCCTATTCGCTTAGATTCTTTTAGATAATTTACATGAGCAAAGGAATTCACCCGATTAAACTTATCATATTTTAATTCATTACTTACTCCATATACAACGCCAGACGTTCCTGCTGTAGTTGCAATATCCCCAGGTTGCAACACTCCCAAAGAGAATGCGTTGTTGGGCTGATCGCCTGCCTTATAAGTTACCTGCACACGATTATTTAATCCCAAAGAAGAAGCTACATCTGCATCAATTACCCCATGATTAGAAAATACTTCATGAATTGCGGGAAACAATGTTTTATCAAAACCGAAATAGTCTAGTAAGGGATCAGATAATCTGTCATTTTGGAAATCATACAATATACCTTCTGATAATGCGGAAGCTGTTGTCGTAAATTGCTTGGTTAGTCTTCCAGCAATAAAATCACCAGGCAACATGACCTGCGTAATTTTTTCATATAAATCGGGTTGATTTAATTTTACCCATGCAAGTTTAGAAGCTGTAAAATTTCCCGGCGAATTCAATAAATTAGATTGGCAATAGGAGTGACCGATTGCATCAAATGCTTTATTTCCAATTTCGACAGAACGAGAATCACACCAAATGATAGCTGGACGTACAACTTCATTTTTTTTATCTAAAACAACGAGCCCATGCATTTGATAGGAGATACCAATTGCAGCGATTTCTGTAGGCTTATAGGTATTAGACGCATTTGCTTTTAATATCGCTTGCTGCACACAATACCACCAATGTTCGGGATCTTGCTCTGCAAAGCCTGGTGCAGGACTCGATATTTCATTTTCTATTTCCGGAAAAGAGGTTGAGTAAATTAATTGTTGGTTTGAAGCGTCAACTACACTAACTTTAATCGACGATGTGCCGACATCGACTCCACACAAAAGCATATTGATAGATTTAGATGTTAAAAATTTTCATACCAAGTTACCAAGTTAATCCTCATTTTGCTCTATCAAATGTAAAAATTGAGATAAAAGCAGGTGAAATCCACACCCTTGTTGGCAAAAGTGGTTCAGGTAAAAGTACTGTAGCGCATATCGT
Organism: Cytophagaceae bacterium; assembly: GCA_947452215.1. Taxonomy (GTDB): domain Bacteria; phylum Bacteroidota; class Bacteroidia; order Cytophagales; family Spirosomataceae; genus Aquirufa. The sequence goes on from CANGCD010000216.1 coordinate 2,758, forward strand.
TGTTGGTCTTATTAAAGCTGAGAATGCTTCCATTTTAATTCATGGAATAGAATTAAACGCCGAGGTACTTGATCGATTAATTCCTCAGTTTAAACAAGCGGGTTATGTACCTCAAAATTTACACCTTAAGCCACATCATACGGTATCTGATTATTTAGATATGATGTTCCAGCGCTTAACGGAAAAGGAGCGAATGAAAACAATTCAACATTATGTCAAACTGTTTCATATAAAGCACTTATTAAACGCGAAAATCATTCAACTATCTGGAGGTGAAAGACAAAAAATAGCTTTACTAGAGGCAGTAAGTAAACCCATTGATTACCTCGTATTGGATGAACCTTTTAGTCAATTAGACACCGAACAAAAAATTGAATTTATTCAAATCATTCAACAACTCATACAGATTAAGCAGATCCCATGTTTATTAATAAGCCACGATTTAGTCGACATCATCAAAATGAG
>CANGCD010000217.1 GCA_947452215.1 Cytophagaceae bacterium
GGGCTCGGAAGGAATTCCACCTCGAATAACATGTCCTGAAAGGGTGCATTAAAGGCACTTGGTGCACCGAGACTCATCGCTCCGAATGTATCTCCGTGGTATGCATCTTCAAAGGCAAGGATTTTGCGCTTTTGCGTTCGGCCTTGATTGTGGAAAAACTGCAGGGCCATTTTGATGGCTACTTCCACGGCGGTACTGCCATTGTCGGAGAAAAATACCTTCTGAAAATTAGATGGCAAATGTCCCAATAACCTTTCGGATAATTGGACTGCAGGTTCATGCGTGAAGCCAGCAAAAATGACTTGCTCTAATTTTAAGGCTTGTTCGTATATTTTCTGAGCCAAATAGGGATGCGCATGTCCATGAATATTTACCCACCAAGATGAAATCGCATCGATGTATGAATGACCCTCTGTATCATATAGGTATACCCCTTTTCCATGTGTAATCGGAATCGAAATAGGTTCGATCTGATGTTGCGTGAAAGGATGCCAAACAACGGCAGCATCACGTTGAGATAAATTAGCGTTGGAATGATTCGGCATAATGGGCAATGATGCTAGGGTTAATTTCTTTTTCTTCGTTGACGCGTAGTAATACTGGAAGACCGGTATGTTTCAAGATAAACGCTTCCCCGGAGCTATTGGTTGGGCCATTAAAGATTATTCCGGCCATCGGAATGTTCCGAGATTTTAAAATTTCGTAAGTCATCAAGGTATGATTGATGCTGCCCAAATAGTTTTTGCTGACCAAAATGACTGGCAATCCCAAATGCTGCATGAGATCAAGGTTGGTTTGTTGGTCGTTTAACGGAACCATAATGCCACCGGCCAACTCCACAACTAAATTTTGCATTGTCTCAGGTAGGCGAAAGGCGTTTAGTTCGATCCGGACACCATCCAGTTCCGCGGCAGTATGCGGTGAAAGCGGATTTGTTAAGGCATAGGTTGATTCGAAAACATGCGTACCTGGAACCCATTGTTGGACCCAATAGGCATCTCCATCCGTCAAATTTCCGGCTTGCACGGGTTTCCAATAATCCGCTTGCAAGGCTTTGGTTACGATGGCCGAACAAACGGTTTTGCCAATTTCGGTGCCGATACCGGCGATGATATATTGCTTAGGCATTGGATTCGAGGGTTTCTACAAGTTTTTGCATCGCTTCAGAAGAAGTTGATGCTGTGAGTGTAATACGAATACGTTCTTTCCCTTTGGGGACTGTAGGAAACACGATCGGTTTTACGGCAAAGCCTGCAGCTTGCGCTTGCGCGGCCTTTGTACGTACGGCTTCATTTCCAGTCACAAAAAAGGTTTGAATCGCGGTATTGCTTTCTCCCCAATCAGCGGATTTTTGTAAGGTTTTAAAATAATGAATGTTATCCTGCAAGGCAATTCTTAATGAATCTGCTTTCCTTACGAAGTTCATGCTTGTATGTAAACTTAGGACATGATGGGGCGTAGGTGACGTGGAATAAATAAATGGTCTGGCGAAATTAATCAGGTAGGAGCGAAGTTCGTTTGAACCTAACACCACTGCACCCGCATTCCCCCAAGCTTTACCAAATGTAATCACTCGGGCAAAAATCGAATCTTGTATCCCTAATTCCACACACAGGCCTGCGCCTTCAGGACCATATGCGCCTCCCGCATGTGCTTCGTCTACGATTAGCTCAAAGTTGTGCGATTCTTTCAGTTTTACTAATGCTTCGAGTGGAGCGACATCGCCATCCATGGAGTAGATGGATTCGACCACGACCCATTTAAGTGTTTCCTGCGGATATTGATCCAATAAATGCACCAAATCAGCCAGGTCATTGTGTTTAAAAATGCGACGTTCTGCCGGTGCCAAGCGGAGGCCGTCGATTAAGCTCGCGTGTAATAATTTATCGCAGAATATGACATGTTCTTTCTGTGCCAAAGAGGCGATTAAGCCTAAGTTCGCCTCGAAGCCCGAGCTAAACAAAAGTGCGGCTGGCGCTTGATGCATTTGGGCGCATGCTTTTTCAAAGTCCTCCGTATACGCGTGATTTCCTGAAATTAATCGAGAACCCGATGATCCATTGATTGGAACGTCTCGACCCTGTTGGGATTCCCATGCCGCAAATTCAGCTGAAATTTGGCTGGATAGTTCCCTGTTTTTGGCAAGGCCTAAATAATCGTTGGAACAGAAGTCGGTAAGATGACCTACCAATGTCAAGCTACGTAATAAGCCTGCTTCCTTTCGTTCGCTTAAGGCATTGACCAGAAGATTGTTAGCAGAATTCGTGTTTGACATCTTGTCTGTAAAACTACGAAACAAGGGGCAATTCTGAGTAGAATGTGCTGAAAAAATGCGTTTATCGATAATTTGAATGAAAAACAGGAAATAATCCTTGACAATCCGCAAACTCTAATGTAGTATTGCACAACGTTTCAATGTCGTAAACGTTTCTGTTAACAAATCACCCAAGCTTTCTCTATTTTGCTGCTCATCCCGAGGATTGTGCTTCATGTTTTAAGGAGAATTTTTTATTAAGTTTTGGGATTTGTTTCATCAAAAAATATCAACATATTTCCCTTTTATGGATAATAAATCCGATTCAACAAACCGTCCTAAGCGTCAACGAATTCAAAAAACATCGGAAGATCAAGCTCCTTTATTACCGATGGGAGAGGCTTCTGTGGTAGAATCTGCACCTGTAGCATCTGAAGAAGCAGCTCCTGCAAAGCCTGCACGTAATGTGCGTCCTCGCAAAGGAAAACCTAATACAGATGAGGCACCGATCGAAGTGGAAGGTATCATCGAGCCCGAAGAAGTAGATACTTCCTTTGTGACAAGCGATGCACCATTGGCCGCTGATAAAGTTTCCCCTACAGATGCACCGGTCGATTTAAATACCTTGCCGAAAGAAGATGCGCCGGCTCAACAGCCACAGCATCAACACCGCCAGCACCGCAATAATTACAATCAAGTCATCAAAGAATTGGATGGTCTGATTGATAATGAAGGGGTTTTGGAAATCATGCAAGAAGGCGGATACGGTTTCATGCGTTCTTCGGATTATAACTATTTGGCATCGCCAGATGATATTTATGTATCACCTTCGCAAATCAAAATGTTTGGTTTGAAGACTGGGGATACTATTTTAGGAAAGATTCGTCCACCGAAAGAAGGGGAGAAGTATTTCGCTTTATTGAAAGTGGAATCTGTGAATGGAAAAACAACGGATGAGATTCGTGA
>CANGCD010000218.1 GCA_947452215.1 Cytophagaceae bacterium
AAACAGAATCTTCGTTTTTCAAGGAATTATTTGGCTTTTTCTAACTTTAAAACCAAATCAATTCGGTACGGAGGAAGCTGTTTTACATCAATGTGAACTCCATTTTTTTCAAACAAACCATTCAAGGTAATTGTTTCGCCCAACATCGCTACGGCCCCCTTTTTATAATTTCCGGGAATAAAGATACTTTCATCTTGTGGGCGTTTTAATAAATGCACATAAACATGGGTTTCTGTCTGCGTGGTTACTCCCCAAGTTTGTGGACTCAAAGGACCTCCGCGAGTGCCATAAACAGATTCTCCATGGCCTTTCAACCAGCGTCCGGCCACCGCCAATGAATCCGTAAATTCCGGCTGAATTTCCCCAGTAGGCATCGGTCCTACATTCAATAAGAGGTTTGCATTGCGACCAGCTGCGCCTACCAACAAATGTATGATTTGCTTTGGTGACTTAAACCGGCGGTCCGTAATGTTATATCCCCATGCGCCATTGATTGTTTCGCAGGTCTCCAAAGGTAATGTGGATGCTTGTTGGAAACTTAGTCCCGAATGATTTTCGCCGGGTAAATCCCGCTCAAACATTTGAAAATCTTCCCCTGGAATGGGATCCAAATGGTGATTATTCCCTATCATGCAGGCCGGTTGCAATTGGTGAATTAGGCTATAAATTTCATCGTATTTCCAATCAATGCGCGACTTACGATCCGCGTTACCTTCGGAATTTGTTTGGTCCCAATGCCCATCAAACCAAATATTATGAATCTCCCCATAATTAGTCAATAGCTCGGTCAATTGCGCCTTCATGAACTTCAGGTAAGAAGCATAATCCCCTTTGCCTTTTCGACCGCTTTTCTGTCCGGTACGACCCGTTTCAAAAGGATAATCATCGCGATACCAATCCAACGTGGAATAGTATAGCCCGAGTTTCATGTCTTGTTTTTTGCAAGCCTCCGCTAACTCTTTAAGCGCATCGCGGTGAAAAGGGGTATTCGTGATTTTCCAATCGGATTGTTTTGTATCCCAATTCGAAAAACTATCGTGGTGGCGCGTAATGAAAATGATGTATTTCATTCCTGCATTTTTGGCAATGCTAACCCAGGCATCAGCGTTGAATTTACTCGGATCAAAGGCTGGCATCAAACGCCCATAATCATTTTTGGAAATGCCTTTGTTGTTCATGACCCATTCGCCATCGCCCAACATACTCGATAATCCCCAATGGATGAACATGCCGTATTTGCGATCTTGAAAGGCTTGACGCTCGGCTAAATTCGCCTCGGATGGCGTGTATTGTTGGCTTAGCGCCTGAAAACTAGCAAAGAGGACGAGCAAAAGGGTTAACTTCTTCATGGATAGTAGGTTTAGAAATAGCAAATTATGATTTTTTTAAATAGGTTTATCAGGAAGTAGATAGGATTTTTGGAAGATTTTTTTGTTTTTTGTACCGCTACTGCAGGTTCATATACCCCGGCAGCCCAAAAGCTATAATTTACTCATGCAAGAAGCAGTTCCCGTTTTCGACAACAATAAAATCCCAGTAAAAAAACTTTGGCAGGTCATCATCGCCTCCTCGGTGGGAACGGTCATCGAATGGTACGATTTTTACATATTCGGCAGTTTATCAGCCATCATTTCGTTGTCTTTTTTTCCTAAAGACGACCCAACCGCAGCCTTTTTATCCACATTAGCCGCATTCGGAGCAGGATTTGTTGCCCGTCCCTTTGGAGGAATTTTGTTCGGTCGTTTAGGTGACAAAATCGGTCGGAAATACACCTTTTTATTAACGCTTCTTTTGATGGGAGGGTCCACCTTTGCCATCGCATTGATTCCATCGTATAGCGAAATAGGTCTCGTTGCACCAGCAATATTATTATTACTTCGAATCGTTCAAGGACTTGCATTGGGCGGGGAATATGGCGGCGCAGCGACCTATGTTGCCGAATATGCACCGGATGCACAACGCGGAAAATATACCGCATACATTCAGACAACGGCCACCCTAGGATTTTTTGTTTCCATCGTCGTGATTTTGGTTTGCCAAAACCTGATGGGCGACGCTGTATTCAAAGATTGGGGATGGCGTGTGCCATTTGCCTTATCTGGAATTCTTGTTATCGTTTCCTATTTCATTCGTCGGAATATGCATGAGTCCCCACTTTTCTCGAAATTAAAACAGGAAGGCCGTCTGTCCGAAAATCCACTGAGAGAGGCTTTTGCTTCGAAAGCAAATCGCCGACTGATGTTAGTCGCGATGTTTGGGGCAATTGTCGGTCAGGGTGTTGTATGGCACACCGGGCAATTTTATGCGCAGATTTTTATTAATAAGATTTTAAAGGTCGATTTCACAACGACCAATTTGATTATTGCTGCATCGTTGGTTGTAGGAACACCACTCTTTGTCGTTTTTGGCAGCTTATCCGACCGCGTGGGTCGCAAGAAAATCATGTTGGGCGGCATGGCCCTAGCTGCCATTTTCTATTATCCGCTATTTGCGTGGATGTCGGATATTGTAGATCAAGAAGGAACTTTGGTCAATGATGCCTACCAATTAACGATGAAAGGAAAAGTCGAATTAGCCTTCATTTGTACTTGTTTAGTAACCTTTGCATCCATGGCCTACGGTCCAATCGCGGCATTTTTAGTGGAATTATTCCCGACCAAAATTCGCTATACCTCGCTTTCTGTTCCCTATCATTTTGCCAATGGAATCTTTGGGGGTTGTGCACCCTTTGTAGCAACCTGGCTCGGCGCAGTGACCCATTCGAATTTCTCCGGAATCTTCTATCCCATAGCGCTTTCGGCCATGACGGTGATTATCGGGATTATTTATTTGCCGGAGACGAAGGGGAAGGCGTTGATGGATTAAAGTAGAGACGCGATACTTCGCGTCTATTTGAAAAAAGTAAGACGCGAAGTATCGCGTCTCTACTATAAGTTCTCCGATTTAATCCGATTAATGAATACCGCTGCCAACACAATTGGCAAGGAAAAAACCACGAAGCGCATCGAAATAGATGCGCCAGAATCAGCCATCAATCCGAAAAGGCTTGGTCCTAAAATAGCCCCAAAGCGCCCCATACCCATTGCTAATCCCACACCTGTGGAACGAATCTCCGAAGGATATATTCTCGTAGAGGCCGGGTACATGGAATTGAATCCTCCTTGTACGAAAA
>CANGCD010000219.1 GCA_947452215.1 Cytophagaceae bacterium
TCGAAAGCTTGTAACGTGTTTTCAAGTAGTTACGGAAACCATCACCCATCGGCTCTAATAAGTCGACCGAAGCGATGTCCGTTTGTGCTTGCGAAGCATCCATGCGACCCGGAGTAAACGGAACCGAAGTTTTCACACCTGCATTAGCCGCTCCTTTTTCTACTGCCGCCGAACCTCCTAAGACGATCAAGTCGGCGATAGACACTTTTTTCTTACCCGATTTCGCATTGAATTCTTGTTGGATTTTTTCCAAAACCGCTAAGACTTTCTCCAATTGCTTTGGATTATTTACTTCCCAATTACGTTGTGGTAATAAGCGAATACGCGCTCCGTTTGCTCCTCCGCGGCGATCTGAGTGACGGTAAGTCGAAGCAGAGGCCCATGCTGTTGAAACTAATTCGCTGATTGATAAACCGGAGTTCAACAATTTCACTTTCAAGGCTGCGATATCCGTCGCGTTGATCACTTCGTGGTTCAATGCTGGAATTGGATCTTGCCATACCAATTCTTCTTTTGGAACTTCGGGTCCTAAATAGGTCGAGCTAGGACCCATGTCACGGTGAGTTAATTTGAACCAAGCTTTCGCAAAAGCCTTCGCAAATACTTCCGGATTTTCTAAAAAGTTGCGAGAGATTTTCTCGTAAATCGGATCGGCGCGTAAGGCGATATCCGTTGTCAACATCGTTGGCTTGTGGAAGGTATTTTTGTCAAATGCATCGGGGATGATGTTTGGACTATCTTTCGCAATCCATTGGTTTGCACCCGCTGGGCTTTTTTCCAATGTCCACTCGTTGTTGAATAATAAATGCAAGTAGCCAATGCCCCAACGAATCGGAGTCGATGTCCAAGTCACCTCTAAACCGGATGTAATGGCGTCTTTTCCTTTACCTGATTTGTATGTGCTTTTCCAGCCTAAACCTTGCTCCTCAATTCCTGCTGCTTCAGGATCCGCGCCAACGTTCGTTGCTGGACCTGCACCGTGCGTTTTGCCAAAGGTGTGACCACCTGCAATTAACGCTACCGTTTCTTCATCATTCATGGCCATGCGACCAAAGGTCTCACGAATATCTTTCGCTGATGCTACTGGATCGGGAACGCCATTTGGTCCTTCTGGATTCACATAGATTAAACCCATTTGAACAGCCGCTAAAGGCGTCTCTAATTTACGATCGCCCGTGTAGCGATTTTTGTCGTCTAACCATTTCTTTTCAGATCCCCAATATACATTGGTTTCCGGCTCCCATACGTCTGTACGCCCACCTGCAAATCCAAAGGTCTTAAAGCCCATGTTTTCCAAGGCAACATTTCCTGTTAACACCATTAAGTCTGCCCAGGAGATTTTATCGCCGTATTTTTGTTTGATTGGCCACAACAAGCGACGCGCTTTATCTAGGTTTGTGTTATCTGGCCATGAATTTAAGGGTGCAAAACGCTGTTGGCCTGCGCGTGAACCCCCACGACCATCTCCAGAACGATAAGTTCCGGCACTGTGCCACGCCATACGAACGAATAATGGACCGTAGTTTCCAAAATCTGCTGGCCACCAATCTTGAGATTTGGTTAATACAGCTGCAATGTCTTTTTTCAAGGCAAAGTAGTCAAGGCTCTTAAATGCTTTGATGTAATTGAAGTCGGGCCCCATTGGATTTGACTTCTCTGAGTTTTGACGTAGCATGCCTACGTTTAATTGTCCGGGCCACCAGTCGTTATTTGTTGTCCCTGGTAGTTTCATCCCTGTATGCGGGTTCATTCCCGCGTGTGGGTTTGCGCCTGCAGCTGCATGTGGATTAGCTCCGGCTGCCGCGTGTGGGTTTGCGCTTGCTGCTGCATGTGGATTCGCCGTGCCACCTTGTGCTGCAGGGTAATCCTGTGCTTTCACGGTCACCGATGCCGCAATTGCACTGATTAATAGTAGTTTTTTCATGATTCTTGATTTTTAGTGGTGCCAAATTAGTGGCTAATTATTTATAGAGAAAACTGAAATTTTCTATATTTGACATAGATAAAATCTATATCGGTGAATATACAGCAATTAGAATACATACTCGCAGTTGACCAATTTAAAAGCTTCTCCAAAGCAGCTGATTATTGTCATGTTACGCAGGCGACTTTGAGTGCCATGGTGAAAAAGCTCGAGGAAGAGCTGGATATCGTGATTTTTGACCGCAAGGCAAGCCCGATTGCCACAACGGAAAATGGACGAGAAATTTTACTTCAGGCGCAAAAGGTCGTTGCCCATGCGAATACCTTGCTTTCCTCTTCGAAGGCCATCAATCAAAAAATGGAGGGTCGTGTTAAATTGGGCATTATCCCTACCATTGCAACTTCCATTTTACCAATCATCTTAAAGCATTTGGTAGAAAAGTACCCAAGCCTGTCCTTGGAGATTTATGAGGTAACAACGAACCAATTAAAGAAAGATCTCCGCGAAGGGAAGTTGGACTTGGGATTATTGAGCACGCCAATAGCTTCGGTGGATTTAGAGACCCAATTACTGTATGTTGAAGACTTATTTCTCTATGGGCATTTGCCAAAGCAGTCGAAATCAATCCGGAAATCTGAATTAGCCAAACAGCGAATATTTCTATTGCAAGAGGGACATTGTTTGCGGGATCAGGTCATTCAATTATGTGAATTGAAAAAACAAAAAGCCCTGCCTGCCAATTTAACTGTGGAATCAAATACGTTTGAAACGCTACTGAATTTGGTGGATAGTTTTCAAGGGATGACCGTTTTACCGGCATTGTATGTTGCCCAATTAGGTGAACAGCGCAAACAAAATATGCTTCAATTAGAAGACGGAAAACTTGCGCGCGAAGTAAGCTTATGTTATTACAGGCCTTATGCGAAATGGAATATTATTAACCGTTTGGCCGAGGAAATAACCGCTGAAGTGAAAAAACAATTAAACGTTTCGGGCAAATCGTAAACTTGTGCTTCTATGAAAAATCGTATTACCGAAAATTTATCGAATCCCGGCAAATTGGAGCAATTATACCGGTCGAACCCTGCAAGTTTCAAACAGGTCTTTCA